>SYJV01000284.1 GCA_005798335.1 Planctomycetaceae bacterium
TAGCGATTGCCGTGGAGCGAAATCCTTGGGCCAAATTAGAGCCATCCATCAATTGACGTAGCCGAAGATGTCACCACACAATTCGAAATGATTCGCCAGCACCCTCAAAGCACAGAGCAAAACGACTGTAAGCTCCGAACGACTACCATCACCGAGCCCGAACCAAGTGACTATCCATCAGGCAAACCACGCAAGTCGGGCTTCGGTGCATGGTTTTGTTCGTCCTGGTTCTGAATCACAGGACGTGAAGGGCGAGAAATGTAAGTCCTACCGTCGGCTTGCTCGCGACTTCGAATGTCAGCAATGATTGCAGTCAGATCGTTGTTGAATCGAGCCGCCAATTTTCGTCGTGTCGCGCGAATCTCGTCGTTTATGGAGTCAATTGACATTCTAGGATTCCAAGAGTTCGTCCGGAGTGCAAATCATGGGTGGTGCATATCCGCAGCCTTCACAGACTCGTTCAATCCTAGCTCGTGTATTCGGATTGACGATATGCTTGAAGTTCCAGGACACCAAATATTCTATCCCATTGACAGCCGCAACGGCAATATGCAAGGCGTCTCGCGGCTCAGTCGCGGGAACAGCGTGTTTCCCTATCAGCTCGGCAGCCAGTTCATCAATCAGAGGTGAAGCCGGAAGAAAGACCAATGAGTTTACGATCTCCAGGCGTTCTTTGGCGGCATCCGCATTCCCAGCCGAACACTCATCGGCGACAATGGTCGAGACGAACAAGTCGTAACGAGCTAGCGCATCCGGCCACCATAGCCGAGTTACCCTTTGCCGACCCGCGATGATGGGGTCGTCGAGGATTCGCCCAGTTAGATGGCCGATCACGGTAGTTTCAATGTATGCAGACTGTTTTGTCATCTATGTTGAAAGGACGAACGAATAGCAATCTATACCATTTGGAGTGGAGCGTAATGGTAATGGAGCGGAACGGAACAACGGTATAGATTGTGCGTTGAACTGAATGGCTGCGGACCACTGCTAACCATGCCGCTAGATGCAGCTTAGCAGATTCGTCCTTGACTTGCACGTTATGTGGCCTACTGCGGATGCTATCCTGTCTGGTTCAGGTAAGGCTCGAAGTCCGGCCTAATTGGAAGTGCTGAACGGCATTCCTGTGTGATTATTTGGGATCGGCAGTGGTCCAGCGCTGAGTCCACGGATATAGAATCTAGCCTAATCCGTTGTCCAATCGATGTTTCGGTACTGTCTGTCCAGAACTTCAGCGGCAACGGTGTCCGTTGAGTAGAGTTCAACCGAGTGCACTTCAACCGAGTCGAGTTCATTCGCGGGCCTGTTTAAGTAGCCAGATGATCTCGTCGAAGATGTCGGCGGAGGCGGCCTGTGTGTGGGCAAGCTCCAACATCTCAGCTTCACCGTTGTCGAGCAGGTCGTCGGATGGTGGAAAGTTGCCGCTGGTTACCCACTCAAACCACTCGGGATGATAGGGACCGTAGAATACTTCTCGCCAACTTGGTCGCTGCTCAGTCACTATGCAAGCCATCGGCTGAGAACAATGGGGACACAGGTGTTCCCTCACGGCTTTGGACTTGGCGTGTTCCGACTGCTGTCCGGCTGGCTGCGTCTGAGCTGGCTGGCACTGACTGTTTGCCGGAGAACTTTGGCCTTGAAACGCCAGGGTGGCTCGTTCATTGGCACCAGACAAACGTGCGGCGTATAGCCGATGACATAGCTCGGTGTATGCTTTTCGATGTCGTGGACTCCAGCTTGCGTACCAACGGACTTTGGTGAACTCAGGTGGCACGATGTGTAGCGTCCATCGGCGCACGAACTCCACCGCAGGTAACTGCTCTTCCACTTGCGGACGACGACCGTCGATCTTCTTGCGGCTGCGAGCCATGAAATGCACCTGGCCATCTCGCTCGCCCACGATCCGTTGGTTGGAGATGGGACCACCGGTCAGATAACGCGTCAGGTACTTGACCATTTGATCGGGCCCGCAGTCCGGTCGCGGCGGACCCTCGATGAACACGACCCAATCTCGTGCCTCCAGATCGTCGATCAGATCGCTGATGTAACCGGGCTCTTCCAAACGGATCTGGCCTCGCGACACGGCCTCTGTCAGTCTCGACAAAAATAGGTCTCGGAACTCACGACCGAGTTCCTTGTTATCGACTAGGAAAGGAGCTGGGGGCTTGCCCTTGGTACCTTTGGTCAGGCGACAATTGACCCAGCTTGTACCATCTAAGCTGGGACCGTTCCCTGGAACCATCAAGTGTACGTGCGGATGATGCTCCAGCCGCTGGTCCCACGTGTGTAGCACCGCCAGGCCGGCGGCTTGGATGCCAAGCTCCTTCTCGACTTTCGTGCGTAGCGATTGCCACGCGGTCTCGAACAGTAAGTTGTAGATCTCGGTCCGATTCCCCAAGGCTAACGCCGACAGCTCTCCGGGCAAGGTGAACACGACTTGAAAGTACGTCACCCCTGGACAGATCACTCGCAACGTCTTGTCCAGCCAGTCCCGGCGTTTGGCTCCGGCACAGTTCGGACAGTGACGGTCTCCACACGAGTTGAAGACCGTCGTTTCATAATTGCACGCATCGCACCGATAGACTCGCTTGCCCAGGGCCTCGCTGCGGCAATGATGAATCCGCAGCAGCGTGTTCTCGACGTGTCGGCTCAAGCCTCGACCATGACGCCGGATGAATCGCTCGGTGTTTTGCACCAGTATGTCGTGAACGAAGTTTACGGTCTTGGACGCGACTGCTTCGGCGGCTCTCGACGCGACTGAGGCGGCGACTGGAGCTGTGTCGGCTGACTCGCTGGCTGACTCGCTGGCTGACTGGCGGCTGCTGGCGGATTGGCTTCCGCCGGTGGCTGTTGATAAGTCGGGTCGATCCACTTGGGACACTGACGCACTGGCAGCCAATCGATCGGACTGGGAGTGCTGTCCAAGTGCTGCCGCCGACAGTGCAAATAGATCATCGTGGTGGTAAAGCTGCTGTGCCCTAACAACTTGCTGATAGCCAGCAGATCGACTCCGGCTTCCAATAGACCGGTCGCGTAACTGTGGTATTAGACTGTAGGCTATAGGCTGTAGGTCAATCGATTTCGCATGCCTTCTTGCTAAAGCCTAAAGCCTAAAGTCTAAAGCCTGTTTCAGTTGCATGCGCTGCGAGTCGATGTCGGTGATCTTCAGGTTGAGAGCCTCCGAGATTCTCAGCCCGGCCGCATACAGCGTCAGCATGACAGTCCGATGTTTGATGTTTCTTACACATGCGATAATCCGAGCCACTTCCTCAGCCGAGAGAACGACCGAAAGCTTTTTGGGGCGATGCCCGCAAGGAATCTGCTGGATGACCCAGTCTCGTTTGCAGGTGACCGAGTAGAAGAACCGCAGAGCACAGACCGCTTGATTGAACTGGCTCCAGGAGGACTTGAGTTCGTTGACCATCCAGAGCTGGAATTCACGCACCTGTTCCGGTCCGAGTTCCTCGGGATGCTTTCCGAAGCGTAGAGCAAAGCGATCGACGTGATAGGTGTAGGCATCGACGGTTCTAGGCGAAAGATTTCGAAGTTGCATGTCCTGAGCCATCCGTTGAGTGAAGGCTGTAACACGCTTGTGGTAAGGAGTCATGATGTTTCCTCAAGTGTGACCGCGAACTGAGAGTTTGCTGACCGAACCGATTCAGCCAGCTAGATAAAGTAAGGATGGCTGACGTTACAAAATGCGCAAGTTTTAAAATCGTTAAAGGCCATTTTGGGCTGGGAAAAGCCAGGTGGCTTGGCGTTACAACCGAAACCCAGCATTCCCACGAAACACAGACGCAAGCATCGATCCCAGCCGCCACCAGTGATCGGCGGCCTGGACAACCAATCTCAACAGGTCAAAGAGTGTCGCTGTTGGTCAGTGCTTCAGAACTTGCGTTTTCCCAACGAAAAATCTTGGATGAACCAACACGGTAGCAGCCATTTAGTTCAACGTCACGGTTAACGTGGCGGTGGCGAGTAACCGTAGCGTCAAGTTGGACGTCGACCGCCGCTCACGTTCAACCGATTGTTCGCGGCGATTCCAGTGCGGCGTCGATTTTCCGAGGATCTTGCCGAGCATCCAAGACCGCATAGATCTCGACGAAATCCTCGTTCAATTTGTAGTAGATCGAAAACGGAAATCGTTTCGACAATGACCGGTAGAACCCGCGGTATTCTTCGTGAATGCCAGCGTACAGTTTGAGCGATTCGATGTCGGACGCCAAACAATCATTGAAGTAAATGCCAAGGCCAGCTTCTTGAGATTCGTAAAAGTCGGCACCGATTTCGAGATCGCGCTCGGCTTCCGGAAGCAGCCGAATTCTCATTTGAAACGCTCTCGGAGTCGTTCCTTCGCGGCCTCCCATTCGACGAACGACGTTCGGCCCTCGCGAACCGCAGTCTGCCGTTCTGCCAAAACGTCACCATGCCAGTCCGGAGAAGCAACGTCGGATGGCCGGCGCGACAGATCTTCCCAGAGGCGTTCCATCAACAGCAGTTTTTCCGAGACGGAGAGCGTCTCGATCGTGAAATTCGATGCGGTGTTCATGGAGACATTCTATTCGGGAACGCGACCACCAGCAACTCTGCGTTGGGCGGCCGGCCTTCACGAGTTGGTTGATTTCGGACGGTATGCCCATTTGCCGTCGATCTTCTGACGATCGAATCGATCAGCCCAATCCGACTCGCCAACCGTAATTCGTTGACTGAACCACGCAACCATGTTGTGAGCAATCCACTCGGCCGTGCGATCCCCGTCAAGTTCAACTCGGGCGGCTGAAATCAAAGTGGAACCTTCTGTGTCGGCGAGCAGAGACGATGTAATCTGATCGTGCGTGACGTATGCGCTACCGGACTCCGCGGATGCGGTCTCGATGATCCGCGCGATTACAGGAAAGACGTCGGCGTGTTCCCAAGCTGCGGTCATGGCATCATCGGTGATGGAGTAGGTCGCCTAAATCGTCGGTTCTTGCCGCGAACGACCAAGGTCACCAAGCGGGCGCGTTTGATGAACGATTGGAGAAAACGTAGTTCGCCCGCTTTGGTGCACCGATTTGTTCGGAGCTGAACCCGCTCTCCAAGCGTGCAGTATAAGCGATTTCTCCTGAACCCGGCAACCAATTTTGCAGCAAAGGAACCTGCACATGTCGTGAGCCATCCGACATGTCCTAGGACCGGCGGCAAAAAGATTAGCGGTAGAAAGAGGCCAAGTGAAATAGGATCATTGAATTTGGTCGTCAGTGATCGATTGTCGAACACAAAATTCGAACCAAGATTTTTTTACCGAAAATCTTTTTGCCGGAATCGTTTGCACCGTTTCTCGTGCAGTAGCGATTGCCGTGGAGCGAAATCCTTGGGCCAAATTAGAGCCATCCATCAATTGACGTAACCGAAGATGTCACCACACAATTCGAAATGATTCGCCAGCACCCTCAAAGCACAGAGCAAAACGACTGTAAGCTCCGAACGACCAAGGTCACCGAGCACGAACCAAGCGACGTCCCATTAGGAAAAACGTGCAAGTCGTGCTTCGGTGGACCGATTTGTTATCCGCCAATGTCATGCTCCACGTACCTCTTCCACGTTATCCGGGTAGTATCTTCATCGCCGGCGCGTGTGATGATGATAGTCGTCGACGTGTTGGCGGAATTGACCACTATGGTATGAAATGCGAAGGGACGTCCTTCTGATTCATCGCTGAATACGACAGATCTTCCAACCGTCGGATCAACTCCAAGTTTGCTGTCATTAACTGGATTTCGTGTCAGCAGTTCGCGATAAAATGCAAGAACTTTTTCAACGGAGTCGCCGGTCGTCATCGTCGTCTTGAGCACGGATGACGGTACGGTGCGTTTCCCATCAGCCGCGATTGTCGCCGCATCAGCCATTACCGATTTCCCAATCTCTGCGTCGGGATATCTCCATTTCACGATTGTCCCAATCAATGTAACAGGTTCCTCAGCAGAGGCCTTAACCACCATGGCGATCGCCAAAGATAGGGCAAGTGACAATCCCTTGAGCGAACAAATTCGTTGCATCTTGAAACTCCAGTTCGTGTATATGTTGTCTCCAATTTGAAGACGCAGCAAAATGTGATTTCTTAGGTCGATTCTGTGAATTCTAGGCGGATAACGACCAAGGTCACCAAGCGGGCGTGGTTGATGAACGATTGGAGAAAACGTAGTTCGCCCGCTTTGGTGCACCGATTTGTTCGGAGCTGAACCCGCTCTCCAAGTGTGCAGTATAAGCGATTTCTCCTGAACCCGGCA
>SYJV01000285.1 GCA_005798335.1 Planctomycetaceae bacterium
CGTGTCCGCCGCCGTGTTGGCAAACAACTCGACTCGGAACGTGCTGTTGGCTTGACTGTTGAGCGTTCCGCCGATGATCGTGTTGCCACCACTGACCGCAGTGCTGGTGATGACCGGATAGTTTTGTCCAAAGTTCGAGCCAACATCGCCGTCGCCACTGTCGTTGGCCAGCACGCCGTTCGATCCGAGATCAATGCCGAGCGTCGTGGTGGTCGAACCGTTGCTATAGATGCTGTTGCCGAGGATCGAGTTGGCGACGTTGCCGTTGGCGGTCGTACCGTCGATCCAAACTCCGTCGCCGCCGCTATTGGCGATGATGTTCGCGGAGTTCGCCGCAGTTCCACCGATGACATTGCCGGCGCTCGCCACGTAAACTCCCGTTCCACCGTTGGCAATCGCCGCCGAAGTCGAAGCCGCGATGCCGATGCGATTTCCTTGCACCGTATTGCCTCCGCTGCCGCTGAGACTCACGCCACCCGAGTTGTACATCGCGGAGATTTCAGCGGCGGTCAGTGAGCGGTTGAAGACACCGACTTCGTCGATCTGGCCGCCAAAGTGGTAAATATTTTCGCTCGTCGATCCGATGCGAAGTTCGGCGCTGCTGGAAGTGGGATAGTTCTGTGTCGCTCGCGTGTCACCAGAGACCGTCGTTTGCTCGACGCCATCCAAATAGAGCTTCACATCTTCGGTCGCAGCGTTCGAGTCGAGTGTCATCGCGAAGTGATGCCACACGCCGTCGGTGACCGTTGCCGTAGAACTCTTCATGTACAAGCTGCCACCAACTGAGTTCCACATACCTGCCCGCAACTTGTTGTTGTCTTCGATGTAGACCGAGTACTGATAACCACCAGCGTTTCCTTTATCGACCAAATACTGGAACGAGCCGGCCGTGGAAGTCTTGAACCAGCCAGTGACGGTGCCAGTCGCGTTCAAAAAATCGAAGTTGCTTTCGTTCGCGATCGCCACATAGTCGTTCACTCCATCGAATGAAAACGCCGTGCCCGATTTGCCAGTCGCGTAAGTCGCACCGTTTTGCAGCGTCCCGTCGTTCGCTCCGAGCACATCGATCGCCGCGCCGGTGCTGTTCGATGAATCCGCTTTCCACCACGACACCACACCGCTCGGCGCGCCGTTGCCGGCGGTGAACGCGCCAGAGCCACCCAGGACAATCGCGTCGCTGCTGTTGCCGCTGATCGTGTTCCCGGCGTTCGCCACCGTGCCGCCAATCGTGTTGTTTGCGCCGATCACAGTGATGCCCGTGGTCGAGTTGGCCAGCGCTGCTGTCCCCGCTGCGTTCGTGCCGATGTAGTTCCCGTGGATCGTGTTGCTGTTCGAGTCGTACAAACTGATGCCGATACCAGTGTTGCCGCTGATAGTGTTGCGAGAACCGTTCGCGGTTCCTCCTATCGTGTTGCCGTAGGTCAAGTTTGAAAACAGTACGCCACCACCAGCATTGGCGATTGCCGATGTTCCATCGACGTTAGTGCCGATCAGGTTGCCGAGCAGCGTATTGCCCGTGGCGGTCGAGCCTGCGATGCGCACGCCCGCCTGCGAGTTACCGCTGATCACATTCCCCGCATTGGTCGCCGTACCGCCGATCGTGTTGTTACTGCCGCTGCTGATAAGAACTCCGTTGGCATTGCCGATCCCCGCAGCGGCCAGCAAGTTCGTGCCGACGTAATTGCCGAGCACTGTGTTGCTGTTGCCAGTAATGTAAACGCCGTGGCTGGTGTTCCCCGCGATGACGTTGCGAGCACCCGTCGCCGTGCCGCCGATCGTGCTGCCCGAACCGGCAATTGAAATTCCATAGCGACTGTTCGCGATCGCGGCAGTCCCGTCCTTGTTCAGGCCGATAATGTTGCCGAGGACCGTCGAGTTGTTGGGAAGAGTGATTCCATCGGAGTTGTTGCCGCTGATCACGTTTCCCGCGCCGGTCGCCGTGCCGCCGATGGTCAAGCCGCTGTTGCCGCCGCCGTCGGCGATGCCGTGCTGCACGTTGCCAAGATCGGCGGTGCCGTTGATGTCCAGCCCGATGTAGTTGCCTTGAATCGTGACGCTCGACAAGCCGTTCAGCACGATGCCGTGCTCGGAGTTTCCCGAAATCACGTTGCGAGCAGTCGCCGTTGTGCCACCGATGATCTGGCCGTTGGAGAAGCTGAGCATCACGCCGTCGAACGAGTTGGCAACGGCCCCGGTTCCCGCAGCGTTCGTGCCGATCAGGTTGCCGAGCACCGAGTTCGACGCTCCGGCATTCGCAAAATGGACGCCGTGTAGCGTGTTGCCGCTGATGAGGTTGCCGAGTCCACTTCCCGTGGTCGAAGTCAAACCCCCGATCGTGTTGCTCGCGGCACTGGTGACGATTGCCACGCCGCTATCTTGTCCACCGAGACTTGCCGAGCCGGCCGCGTTGGTGCCGATGTAGTTACCGCTGACGGTATTGTATTTGGAGTTCGCGCCTTCCAGCCGCACGCCGTCGAGCGTATTGCCGCTGATGACGTTGCGTTCGCCAGCAGTCGAACCGCCGATCATGTTGATCGCCGAGCCGCTGACGTAGACGCCATGCGAGCTGTTCGCGAGTGCCGCCGTCCCGGCCGCGTTCGTGCCAATCAAGTTGCCGCTGATCGTGTTGCCGGCTTTGCCCGTTCCGGCGGCGCGATAGATTTCCTGAATCTCGGCAGTGGTCAGAGATCGTGAATAGATTCCGACGTCGTCAATACTTTCGTGAAATCCGAATCCAGGGGTAACAATTGTTCCATTCGGCTCGTTGCCAATCATCAGGCTCGTGCCGGAGTTGGCTGAATTCTTGATCGTGCCGCTGGCAGCGACTGATCCAACGCTGACGCCATTGATATACGCCGTGATGAGAGAACCGTCGTACGTGAACGCGACGTGAGACCATTGTCCTGTCACAAGCGAAGCGCCTGTGAACGTGTAGTCCACGTCACCGCCGGTCAGTCGCAGGTCGACTCGCAGGTTGCCGTTGTTCACGGAGAGGTTGAAGCCATCACTGTCCGTCTTGCTGACCAGAATCTTCTTAACGCCAAACGAAGTTGGATTGACCCAAGCGTCGATGGACAATTGGCTGTAGGCCCCGTTGGCGGTTGTCGAACCCATCGAAACCGCATCATCGTTGCCGTCAAAGCTGAATGCTGAATTGGCTACACCGGTCACGCCCGTGCCGTACGTTGCTCCATTTAGCAGCGTGCCGTTGGCGATGCCAAACACATCATTCGCGTTGTTGTCCCCTTTCCACCAGCCGACCATGCCTGTCTCGGCGCCGTTGCCGGTGACTTCGACGCCGTTCAGATCGTTGCCGCTGATTTGGTTCTGAGCGGACGCCGTCGAACCGCCGATCGTGTTGCTGCCGGCGCTCGCCAACTGCACTCCGTAGTCGTTCGATATGCTCGTCGCACCGGTCACGTCCGTGCCGATGCGGTTTCCGGCAACAATGTTGCCGGTCGTTGCGTTGCCTGTGATCAGCACGCCCGTCGCGTTGCCGCTGATCACATTCCGCTCGGCCGCGTCGTTCGTGCCGTCGGCGTTCGTGCCGATGATGTTGTTGGTGGACGAACCGCCGATCTTCACCCCTTCGAGGTTGCCAAGTTTTATTCCGTCAGCGCCGGCTTGATAGACGGCGAGGACTTCGCTGGCTGACATCGCGCGGTTGAGGATTGCAGTGTCATCCATCAAGCCGTCAAAGGGACTGCCGCCGCCGGGACCACGTCCCAGTCGAAGCTGATTCGTGGAGTGCGTGATTCCGGACGCATTGGCCGTCGTGCCGCTGAGCGTGCCATTCACGTACAGCTTCAAGTTGCTGCCGTCATACGTGGCAACCAAGTGGTGCCACTGGCCGGCTGTGATCGAACCGGAAACGCGATTCCCGGCGACGGAATAATTGTTGATCCAGAACCGCACCTCGCCGGCTGCGTCGTAGTACAGTCCGTAACCTTGATCCCATCCGGTGGTTGCTTTGGTAACGAACGCCGCATCACCGCTCAGCGTATCGGCATTGACCCATGTGCTGATCGTGAGAATTGCAGGTCGCAGGTTCGCGTGATCGGCGACTTCCACGAAGTCATCGACTCCATCGAACGAAAACGCCTGACCGACTTTTCCTGTCGCGTAAGTCGCGCCGTTCAGCGTGCCGTGGTTCGTTCCCGAAAAATCGTTCGGCGAACCGTTGCCGGTCCACCAACCAGCCACTTCGGCTCGTTCAAAGCCGAGCGTCCCCGCCGCGTTGGTGCCGAGCATGTTGCCGCTGATCGTGTGAGTCGTCCCGTCCGCGATCTCGACGCCACTCTCGCGGAAGCCGTTGATTGCAAAGCCCTTCACCGTGCTTGTTCCGGTTGTCAGCCGGAAGCCATCGCCATTGCTCGTCAGCGAACCGTTCAGTTCCACGACCGGCGTTGAAGTGAATCCGGCCTGCGTCGTTGCGTCGAGCACAATCGACTGCGTGATGTCCGGCAGCGCCGAAGCAACTCGAATCGTCCAGTGCGCCGATGGTTCAGTGACGTAGTTCGAGTCGCTGGTCTGCAATTTAAAAGCGGAAAGCTGAGAGCCTGAGATGGCATTCGCGTTCTGAATGAACTGACGGAGTGAGCCCTGGACCGTGCGATTTGCGGTGCCATCGTCGTCGCCATCGAACGTGCTCGTGACTGTCTGAAAGCTGAACCCGCTGTCGAGGCCGGTGACGTTGGCGTTGCTGACGGTGGCTCGGATGACGTGTTCGCTGGTGCCAAGTGCTGCGGCGTCGTCGCTGCGGTTGACTCGCTGACCGCCGTAAGTCGCGCCGGTCGACGTTTGGTAGCTGTAGGTCGAACCATCGAACAGAACCGAACCGACCGCTCCGTAAGTTTGTTCGGCCCATGTGTCGGCGTTTGTGAATCCGCCGTTCAGAGCTGTGCTGCTGACGACGGTTTTGGAATCGACCACTGTCCAAAACGTTCCGTTGTCGACGCTGAACGAATAATTGCCGCTGCCGTCGGTGGTTGTCGAAGTCATGTAGATGTCGTCGGTGCCATTCGCCAGCCCGTCGCCGCCATCGGCGTACAACTTGACCGTCACGCCGCTGCGGACCGGATTGTTCGCATGACCGATTGCTTCGCTGCCTGCGCCGTCGGCATGGATGTCTTCAAAGACTGTTCCGCCGATCGTGTAAATCGCCGAAGTCGTCAGCGCGAACTCGCTGGTCGAACCAAACGCTCCGCCGCCGAGATCCTCGGTCGCCGTCGCGCTGATGATCCCGCCCAGCACCGAGCCATGCGTGTAACTAAACGATGCGTTTCCGTTGATGTCCGTCGTGACGCTGACCGTGCCCAGATACGTCTCCCCTTCGCCGTAGAGACTCGCGTCGACCGCGCTGTTACTGAACAGTTCGATGCGATACGTCTTGTTCGCTTCGCTATTGAGCGTTCCCGCGATAATCGTCTGTCCGCCGGTGATCACCGTGCTGACGATGACCGGAAAATTTTGCAGGTTGTTCGCACCGAGGTCGCCATCGAGTGGATCGTTCAGCGTGTAGCCGTCAACGCCGAGATCAATTCCCAGATTGCCGTTCGCGTAGATCGAGTTTCGCAAGAAAGCATTGCCGAAGTTCGTGTTGAAAACTTGGATGCCGCGATTCGTGTTGCCGCTGATGACGTTAGCCGCGCCGGTCGCCGTGCCGCCGACGAGATTGTTGTTGGTGTTGACTCCGTTGATGTACACGCCATAGCTGTTCGCGATCGTGGCGGACTGCGCGGCGTTCAGGCCGATGATGTTTCCCTGCACGGTATTGCTGGACGACGCCAGATCGATCGTGATGCCACCCGCACCGTTACCTGAGATCACATTGGTCGCGCCCGGCGCTGTACCACCAATGACGTTGTTGCTGGCCGCTCGCAGGTAAATGCCGTGCGTGCCATTGGCGACAGCAGCGGTTCCTGCCGCGTTCGTCCCGATGTAGTTGCCCTGAATCATCTGGCCGCTACTGAAGTCGTAAATACCGATGGTGCTGTTGCCGCTGATGACGTTTCGTTGGCCGGAGGTTAGACCGCCAATCGTATTGCTCGCCCCAGTGCTCGACGCCAGAAAAATCCCTTCGTTGTTAGCGACGGCCGCGGTTCCTGCTGCATTCGTGCCGATGTAATTGCCGACGATCTGCGTGTGCTTCGTAGCGGCTCCGGTGAGGTGTACACCGTCGCCGGTATTTCCGCTGATGATGTTACGGTGTGCGGTTGTCTGTCCGCCAATGACTTGTCCCGAGGAGGCATTGATCTCAACGCCGTCGCTGCCGTTGGCAATCGCGGCAGTCCCCGCCGCGTTCGTGCCAATAAAATTCCCTTCGACGCGGTTGCCGAGTTTGGATGCTCCGGCGTTGCGATACGCAGCGGAAACTTCGGCGGCGGTGAGGGCTCGCGAGTAGATCGCGGCTTCGTCGATGAGACCTGCGAAGTCAAAGTTGCCCGGTTCAAGTCCTGAGCCCGAGCCATCGTTTCCGATCAACAGATGAATCGCAGCATTGGCTGTATTCTTGACCGTTCCGGAAGCTGCGGCAGAACCAATGAGCGAGCCGTTCACATAAGCAGCGATCGTCGAACCGTTGTAAGTCAGCACCACATGCGACCAATCGTTCAAGGCTAGAGCCGACGATCCGAACGTCTGTCGAACCGTTCCGCCAGTCAGAGCCAGATCGACTTGCAGCAGGCCGTCGTGGACTCGCATTGCGAAGCCGTCGCCACCGTCGTATTTGCTGATGATCGTCTTCCCGTAAACGCCATCGGAACCATGAGCCGTCGGATTTACCCAGGCTTCCAGCGTGAGTGCCGAGTACGCGGCGTTAGCAGCGGACGCTCCTAACGAAACAGCGTCGTTCGTTCCATCGAACGAAAACGCGCGGCCGAATTTTCCATCGGCGTAGGTTGCGTCGCCGACGAGCGTGCCGTGGTTCGTGCCGATCGCGTCGCTGGCGGTGTTCTCCGCTTTCCACCAGCCGACGGTTTCGGCCGGGATTCCGGTGGATCGGATGAGCAGGATTCCATCGCCGGTGTTGCCGCTGATGACGTTGGCCGCGCCGACGTCCGCGCCGCCAATCAGGTTTCCATAAGTCGTATCAAACTGAACACCGATTTGATTGCCAACGGCTGATCCGGTTGCTCCCAGCCCAATGTAGTTTCCAGCGATCGTGTTGTTGGGTCCGCCACCGATGATGGCGACTCCACTCGCCGTATTTCCGCTGATGATGTTTCGCGAGCCCGCAGCGTTGCCACCAATTAGAGTGCCAGTCGAAGTGCCGGTCAGCGTAATCCCGTTCGCATTCCCCAGCGCGCTTGTCCCGGCCAAATTGGTTCCAATGAAGTTGCCCAGTATCGATGTGTTTACACTGTTGATCGTGACGTAGATACCACTGCCACTATTTCCGCTGATCAGGTTCCCGGCACCGGTCGCCGTGCCGCCGATGATGTGACCGCTGGAAGTGATATTGATGCCGTTGGCAGTGTTGCCGAGTGCCGCTGTTCCCGCAGCGTTCAGGCCGATGATGTTCCCAGCAACCGTTGTCGGGCCGGTTGCCAGCAGCGAAATTCCGTTGCCGTTGTTGCCGGAAATCACGTTCCCAGCCTCAGTTCCGAAGGTATTTGTTGTTCCGCCAATGACCAATCCCGTTCCCGCGTTGGCGAAGATCCCTTCGTTGCTGTTGCCGCGATCCAGCGTGCCAGTCGAATCGGTGCCGATGTAGTTGCCTTGAATCGTCAATCCGCTGACCACTCCCGAAACATACACGCCGTAAGCGTCATTTCCGGAGATGATGTTTCGAGCATCCGTAGTCGTCCCGCCGATCGTGATCGACGCACCACCGTTGACTCGAATGCCCGACTGAGTATTGCCCAGATCATTCGCACCGCTCGCATCCAGCCCGATGATATTCCCCGCAACGACATGTCCGGTGCCACCATAGAAATCAATACCGTTTGTATTGTTGCCGCTGATGACGTTCCCAGCGCCGCTCGCCGTGCCACCGATGGTGACGACTCCGGTCGGCGTCGTGACGTAAACACCTCGCTGCGAGTTGCCGAAGTCGAGTGCTCCGGTGACGTCGGTACCGATGTAGTTGCCGCGAATCGTCGTCTCACCGACTCCCGTGCCGACAGAGATACCGTTCACATTGTTCGATACGATGTTGCGATCCGCCGCCGTCGTGCCACCGATGACGTTGTTCGAACCGAAGTTAACATTCACTCCAGCCGCGCCGTTGCCCAGCACATTCGCCGTTCCTGCGAACGTGGTGTAGAGATCGGTGATTTCGTCAGCGGTCAGAGCGCGATTGAAGATATTGACTTCGTCGATCTTACCCGGCGTAAAGTTGGAGACGTTCGTCAAACCGCCGATCCGAACATTGGTGTTGTAGACGTCCAATGCTCCGGATGGTGTGGTGTTCGTCGCGACTTCCACACCGTTGCGATAGACGCGCATCGTTTCGCCGTCGTATGACGCGGAAAAGTGATTCCAGTCCCCGACGACATACGCATCAGCCGCCGCGTAGCTCGCGTTATACCGCACTCCGCCGACGCTGATCTGGAAAATCACTTGCTTGCCGCCGCCATGAAGATCACCATTGATGCCGAGGTGGTATTGGTAGTACGGCTCGACGTGACTCGTAAATCCTTTGGACACGATCGCGGCATTGCCGTTGGAAGTGCTCTCTCCGTACCACCATGCCGCGACCGTCAGATTCGTCGGATTCAACTCCGGCGTGTTTGCCACGTCGATGTAATCATCAACACCATCAAATGTGTATGCCGAGCCGACTCGTCCGCTGCTGGTAAGCGTAGCGCCGTTGACAGTCATCGAGCGGCCGTCGATCGCGTCGGTCGTCAGGCCATCCATCCGGAACGAAGCGACCAGCGGCGATTTTTCCACCGTCTGCCCCGCGTTCCCCGCTGCGTAGTTCGCGGCGATTTCAGTGGCGGAGAGACCTCGATTGTAGATCGCAGCGTCGTCGATAACGCCGCCGAAGTATTCGCCTGCATAGTTTCCATCGACCGTTCCCAGAACGAGATTGGTCTCTGGGGAAATGACGACAGTCGCGAGTCCGGATTGAGCCGCGACCTGTGTTCCGTTCAGATAGACTCGCAACGTGTTGCCAATTCTCGTCGCTGCCAGATGATGCCAACCGACTGTCAGGATGTTAGCACTCTGAATACTGACAGATACACCAGTCCCCATCAGCTCTGCCCCCACTCGGCCCGCGTCGACGTACAGCGAGTAGATTTCGCGCCCATCAGCGCCAGCGGTGGCATTGTCGTCTCGGCTGATAATTCGCTGCTTTGTGGCGACAAGATCGGCGGCATCAAGATTTACCCACGCCTCCAGAGTGAAGTCACTCACGTCAAACGACTTCGAGTCTCCGAGATTCACATAATCGTTCACGCCATCCAGCGAAAACGCCTGACCAACTTTTCCCGCCGCATAGGTCGCGCCACCGTTCAGTGTCGCGGTGTACGTTCCCGCTGAATCGTTGGTGTTGTTTTCCCCTTGCCACCAGCCGATCGCGCTGCCGACGGCGGGCGAGGCTTCTGCTCGCAGGCCGATCAGGTTGCCGACGATCGTGTTGTTCGACGAGTCGACTTGCACGCCGTCGCCGCTGAAGCGGTTGATCGCGAAGCCGCGAATCGTGCTGCCACTGCTGCCCGTGCCGAGCGTGAGTCCATCGACTGCGCCAGCACCCGCGCTGCGGCCATCGAGTTCCACGATTGGCGAACTGACGAAGCCCGCTTGCGTGGTCGCGTCGAGCACAATCGTGTCGGTGATCGTGGGCAACGCGGACGTCGGACGAATCGTGTATTCCCCGCCACCGGTGTTTGAATAGTTACTGTCGCTTGTCTGAAAACTGAAAACTGAACTCTGAACACCTGAAATCGCGTTCGCGTTCTGAATGAACTGGCGGAGAGAACCTTGCACCGTGCGATTGGCCGAGCCGTCGTCATCGCCGTCGCCGGTGCGCGTGATGGTGGTGAAGCTGAAACCGCTGTCGATGTTGGTGACGTTGCTGCCGCTGACGATCACTCGCGTGACGTGTTCCGAACCGGCGAGAGTCGCCGCGTTGTCGGAGGTTTCCAAGTTGCGTCCGCCGTAGAGTGCGCCAGTGACAGGCTGGAAGCCTATCCCACGGAGAGCGTCGGTCACGCCGTAGGTTTGTTCGGCCCACGTGTCGGCGTTCGTTGCGCCGCCGTTCAGCGCGACGCTGCTGGCGATGGTCTTGCTGTCGATAATCGACCAGTACGTGCCGGTATCGATCGTAAAACTGTACGCGCCGCCGCTCGCCGTGGTTGTGGTGCCGACTAAAACATCGTCGGTCCCGTTCGCTGCGCCGTCGCCACCATCTTTGTAAAGCTTGACCGTGACGCCATTCACGCCCGGATTGTTGCTGTCGCCGATCGCTTCGGCTCCGACCAACAAGTTTCCGTCCTTGTCTTCAAACACGGTGCCGCTGATCGAACGGAGCGTGCCGTTCGCACCGAACTCGCTCGTGCCGTAAGCGGCGATCGTCGCCGTCGAAGTGATCGTGTCTCCCGTCGCAAGTGATATTCCGCCCGGCAACGTGAACGAACCGGTGAAGTTACCGTTGGTGACGCTGCCGGTGATCGAACCGAGATACGTTTGTCCTTCGCCATAGCCGCTGGCATCGACCGCCGCTTTGAACAGTTCGATCGTCGCGTTCGCAAAGTCGGTGTCTCCCGCTGCGGTGCCGATGTAACCGGTGACGGTCAGCGTCGTGCCGTTGAGTACGGCCGAGGTGATGACGGGGAAGTCGAGGCTTTGGTTGCCGAAGTTGGTGGTGAGCGCTCCGTCGTTCGCGGTCACGCCATCGTTCGCACCAGCACCGGCAGGAACATGGTCGGAAGTTAGATCGATCCCCAAGCCGCCGTTGCCGGAGATCTGATTGCGAGTGAACTGGTTTCCATAGACCGAATTGCCGCCGATATTGTCGCTGTTGGTGACGAAAATGCCCGGCCCCTGCACGTTGCCGGTGATGATGTTGCGGTCGATCACGTTGTTGATCGCGCCGAACCCGGTGGTGTTGGCGTTGCCGTAGAAAGCGATCCCCGCGTAGGCGTTGTCGCGCACCGTGTTGTTCGCGATGGTGTTGCTCTGAGCGCCGTAGATCACCTCGATCCCCGCGCCGCGGCCTCCCGGCGTGAGACTGTTCAGAATCTGGCCGTGAATCAGATTGCCGGAGATCGACGCATTGGTGACCGACACGCCGACCGCATCCGGATAACCTGTGCTCGCGTGACCGTTCGCAAAAACTTCGTTGTTTTGGAAGAGGTAACTTCCCGACACGCCGCCGACGAAACTCGCGTTCGTCAGATAACCGAGATACGCGCCGTAATGATCCGAGTGGGCCAGATAGTTGTTCGTGATCGCCGAAGCACCGATCGCATAGACGCCTTGCGAGCGATTTCGCTGCGACACGGTATCGGTGCCGTCCGCGTGGACGCCGATCAGGTTCTGCGAAATGGTCGCTCGGTTCGCCGCCCCCGTCACCGCCGCTGTGACATGAATCGCGCCATTGGTGCTCTCGCCGTCGTAAGCCGAAATCCCCTTCAGCGTCACGCCGTTCCCAGTGATCGCCAGAGTGGTGTTGTTCAGGTCGATCACCACTTCCGGCCGCGCGATCGTACTGAGCGTCAACTGGTCGACACCGACCGTGCCGCCAGTGCCAACCATGCCGCTGTTCGTGTTGCCAACCAGCGTCGTCTGCGTGGTGGCGTCGATCGTCGTGTCGGCGGCGCTGATCGTCGGCAGAGCGCTCGCCAGCGCGATCACCGCCGCGCCACTGTTCGCGCCGCTCGTCGTCAGCAGATTCGCATAGCTCGTGTTCAGACCCGCGTGCGCCGCGCCGTCGGCGATCATGAAGATGCTGACTTCTTTGCCAGCGGTTTGGCCGGCTTGGGATAAGTTGGTATTCGCCAGCGCGTTGCTGTTAAGAATGAACTGGCGAAGCGAGCCTTGGCCGGCATCGTTGGTGTTGACAATCGTGTCGAAATTGAAGCCAAAATCCAAACCGCTGATGTTCGCTGATGAAACGCTAATCGAAGTCACCGACTGGATGTCGAAGCCGCTGGCGTTGTCGAGGGTGGTGAAAGTCTGCGATCCATTGTTTGCTGCCGCGTCGACTTCGTTTGGTGTTTCGCCGCCGACGTGATCTGTTACGGCAGTCGCTGAACCGCCGGAAGCATCGGTTCGATAGGTCTGAATGCCGACTAACGCCGATGTCGCGCCGCTGCGATTGGAAAGTACTGTGCTGTTCACGATGCGGACGCTGTAGTTGCCTGCATCGACGCTGAATGAATACGCGCCGCTCGAGTCGGTCGTGGTGCTCGTCAAAAAATTTCCGGCGCTGTCGTACAGTTCGACCGTCGCGCTCTCGACATCAATGTCAAAGCTCGGCGCGGCGGCTGCGGCGGTGGCAAAGTTGCGTCCCGCGCCGCCGCCATAGTTCACGTCTTCAAACACGGTGCCGCTGAGCGTGTAGAGCGCCGACGACGTCAAAGCGAATTCGCTCGTCCCGGCGAAGTTCGCGCCGCCGAGTTGTTCGGTCGCCGTGCCGCTGACGAAGCCGCTCGCCGCGACACCGGTCAGTGTCGTGTTGATCGTCGCCACACCGCTGCCGTTGGTCGTGACCGTCGCGCTGCCGAGATACGTTTGCCCTTCGCCGTAAGTCGACGCGTCAGCGAGGGAATTGGAATAGAAATCCAGCGTGTACGTTGTATTCGCTTTCGACGTGAACGAACCGTAGATCGTCGTGTTGCCATTGGTGACGACCACACTGTCGAGCACGGGGAAGTTTTGTGATTCGTTTGGCCCGCCATCGCTATCGGGGGCGGCGTCGTTCACGGTCAAGCCGTCGTTGTTCAAGTCGATCGCCAAACCACCGTTGGCAAAAATGCTGTTCGCGCGAATGACGTTGAAGTTCGAAGTTCCCGTCACCGCGACGCCGTCGCTGGTGTTGCCGCGGATGATGTTGGGCTGATTCGTGCCGGTACCGCCAATGAGATTGTTCGACGCATTGTTCAGCTCGATCCCTTCGCCGCCGTTGGCGAGGTCGGCGCTGTTCGCGGCGTTGCGGCCGATCGTGTTGTTGTAGACCTTATTGCCGTACTTGCTGGTCGAGTTCGTCAGATAAAGCTGCCGAGCTTCTTCGCTCGTGATCGCGCGGCCGAGGATGCTGACTTCGTCGATCTGGCCGGTGAAGAAGTCTGTGGCCGTCGCCGCCATGCGTGCGCCGATCTGGACCGAACCGGCACCTGCCGTGTTGTAGTTCTGCGTGCCGCGATTGTCGGTGCTGACCGTCGTTTGCTCGACGCCGTCGAGATACATCCGCAGGTCTTCGCTGGCGACGCGCGTGTCATAGGCAACCACGAAGTGATGCCACGCTCCGTCATTCACCGTGTTTGCAGAGAACTTTGAGTAAACATCCGTTCCGTTCGCGAGGTCCATGTCCGCGAACAATCGACCGTCCGAGTGAACGCGAACGTTCCATTGGCTATCGTTGTTTCCTCGCTTGTTAATGATGACCGAGGCGACGCCGCTGGTTGTCGTCTTAAACCAGCCCTCCACGCTGAAGACTTGCTCGGCGAAGTCATACGCCGATTCGTTGGGCAGCGTGACGTAGCTGGAACCGTCAAAGTTAAACGCGTTGCCAACTTTGCCCGTTGTGTAGGCCGCCGTGCCGCTCCACGTTCCGTTGTTGGTCAGGACGGTATCGTTGGGGTTCGATTCCCCTTTCCACCAGCCGACGCTGTTGTTGCTGACTCCCGCGCCGTTGCGGAATAGGATGCCGTCGCCCGTGTTGCCGCTGATGACGTTGCCGCTGCTGGCTGCCGTGCCGCCGATCGTGTTGCCCGTCGAATCGTATTCGACGATCACGCCCGTGCCGTTGGCCAGCGCCGCCGTGCCGCTGATTGTTGTGCCGATGTAGTTGCCCGTGATCGTGTTCGAGTCGGCGGTCGAAAGGATCACTCCCGCAACGTTATTGCCGCTGATGGTATTGCGTTCTGCGGCCGTCGTTCCGCCGATTGTGTTTCCGTGTGCACGGCTGATGTCGATGCCATAGCCGGCGTTGCCCAAATCGAGCGTGCCGGTGAGATCCGTGCCGATGAGATTTCCTTGTATCAAGTTACCTGTCGCGACGCCGCTCACGCCGTCGGTGGAGATTGTGATGCCGTAGGCATTGCTTGAGATTAGATTACCGTGACCAGCCGTTGCACCACCGATCGAATTTCCGGAAGAATGGTATATCGAGACTCCGCTTACGCTGTTGCCTGCGTTGCGCGTTCCGCTAACGTCGGTGCCGATGAAGTTCCCTTGGACAAAGTTGCCTCCCTTGGTTCCGCCACCATTGCGATAAATGGAAGCGATTTCGTTGGCGTTCAACGCTCTTGAGTAGATTGCAACGTCATCGATGCGGCCTAGGAACGACGACTTGAAAGCCAGCCCATCGCCAAACCAACCGCCGATGGTCGATGCGCTCGCTGCGATGTCGGGTGTGCCGCCACTATAGGCCACACTCGCCTCAAGCAATCCGTTCACGTACAGCTTGACGTTTGTTCCGTCCCAGTTCCCTGCAACGTGGGTCCAAATTCCAGCACCGACAGTCGAAGTCGAACGCGTCCAACCGGACTCGCCTCGCATTCGGAACCAAACGTAATCACCGGCCACCATAGGATCGGTCGAACTGCCGAAGTTAAAACTCGTCACCGTATTCACACCATCCGACTGCCGAGCGAAGAACGCTTCGTCGCGATTCATTGTATCGCGGTTGATCCACATCTCGACGGTGCCCGTAGCGTAGTTGCGCAGCACACTGTCGGGCAGAGTTACTCGATCATCGACACCATCGAACTTGAACGACTGACCGGAAAGGCTGGCCCCGTATGTTGTGCCGCCTGCCAGCGTACCTGTGTTGCTGCCGACTGCATCGCTGGCTGTTCCGTCGGCCTTCCACCATGCCACTGCGTCTTTTGGCACACCGTTGCCGCCGATGCTGATGCCACTGCCGGTGTTGCCGCTGATGATGTTGCGTTCAGCGGTTGTTCCACCGCCGATTTCGTTGCCGGAAGTGTTGCTGAGATACACCCCGATCTGATTGCCGATGGTGTTTTGATGCGTGTTGGAAACGAGTGTCGCGATTTCGCCGGAAGTGAGGGCTCGGTTGTAGATCGCGACTTCATCCAGTTTGCCGGTGAAGAGGTCGAAATTGTTATAACCCGCGCCGATCCGATCGACGTTCGCGCCACCGTTGTAGGTGTAGGTTCCGCTGCCGTCCTGAATGCCGTCAATGTAGAGCTTGATTGTGCCAGTGGCCTGCTCGTGAGTGACCGAAACATAGTGCCACTTGCCGTCGTTGACAGAGGCCGTGCTATCGACTGTTTCCCAGCCGGTCGCGTGCGTGTAGACGTTGTAACGCAGTTTGCCGTTATGAATTCCCCAGCCGATCGCCACGCCGCCGGTCGAATCGCCGATGATGTTCTGAGCGGCGTTCCCTGCGTAGCTGGTCGAGGAGTCGGTGCTGGTCGTGTTGATCCACGCGTCGAACGTCAAGCCGCTGTTGAGCGCGAAGCGCGGCGTGGTGATGTAGTCGTTCACGCCATCTAATGAGAACGCTTGCCCCGCAACGCCGCTGGTGAAAGTGGCTCCATTGACGAGAGTTCCTTCGTTTGTTCCGTGGAAGTCGTTAGCATTTCCCTCGGCTTTGTACGACGAAACCGGCGTGGCAACGAACGTGTTCGTGTCTCGCGATTGTGAAGTTTAGATCGCGTTGATTTCGGTCGTCGTCAACGCGCGATTGAACACCTGCACTTCGTCGATCTGGCCGGCGAAGTATTGACCACCGAGAATCGGTCCGCCGACTCGCATGAAGCCGCCTGTCGGAGCGGCCCAGCCTCCGGTGTAACTGCCTGAGTTCGTCACGCCATCGACGGTCAGTGTCGCGATCTTTGTGGCGTCGTTCATTGTCACGGCCATGAAGTGCCACTGGCCGTCGTTCACGATCGAGCTGTTGGAAACGGCTTGTCCGCTCGACGCATCGCTGTCGATGCGCAGCGCGAGCGATCCGGTGGGCGCGTGTTCTACTTCCCAGCCCAGCCCGCTCGCGAACTCACGACCGATCAGCCGCTGCCAGCCGGTCGTCGCCGTCGTGTTGAACCACAACGTGTACGTGTAGGTCGGACTGCTCGACGCGGCGATTGGTAAATCGACGTAGTCATTCGCGCCGTCGAACGTGAACGCACTCCCCATCTTGCCGCTGGTTGTGATCGTCGCTCCGTTGGTCAGCGTACCGTCGTTCACGCCGCGCGAATCGGTTGCGTCCCCATCGGCTTGCCAGTGGCTGACGAGAGGAATTTTGGCCAGCGATTTTCCGGCGACCCCCGCGTTGTAGTCGGCGGTGATTTCGGAAACGGAGAGAGCGCGATTGAAGACTGCAGCTTCATCGACAAGTCCTTGGAAGTACTGTTGGCCGCCAAAAGCAGAATCTCTGCCGATTTCAAATGTTGTCGCAGAGACCATCGAGCCGCTTGGGGCACTACCGTACGTATATTGAACGCCATTCTTATAAAAGTAAACATTCGTCGATGTGTAGATAACGGCAATGTGTTGCCATGCGTTAGCATCTACCGAAGTTGGTTGCCATACACCGTTTCCAACCTGGACCCCGAACATTGACGTGTTTGCAACGATGCCAACACCCCGATCATATCCGCCGTCGTCTCCAGAAAGTATCTGCTGAGAAGACGTATGATTGAGACGCGTTGGCTTCACCCACGCTGACATGGTCATGGTCGCTAAGGCTGACGGCTGGATATCGATTGACGTCAAGATGTAGTCATCTACGCCATCGAATGAAAACGCTTGTCCGATCATTCCGGTCGCAAACGTAGTGCCATTGTTCAAGTTGCCGTTATATTGTCCGGTCCCACTGTTCGCGGTTCCTTCGCCCTGCCACCAAGCAATGGTTCCTTCGACTGAATCATTTCCGGTCGCTCGCAGGCCGATGATGTTCGCGTCGATGTTGTTGAGGCCGCCGGTCGTCACCTCGATTCCCGCACCGCTCGCATAGCCGTTGATCGCGAATCCCTTAATTGTCGAGCCGGCTCCGGTGGTGATGGAAAGGCCGCTGGCGTTAACCCCCGCGTTGCTGCCGTCGATTTCAATCACTGGAGAGCTAACGTATTGCGACTGTGTCGTCGCATCGAGCATCACTGCGTCTGTGATCGTGGGGAGCGCGCTGGTCGGCTGGATGATGAACGTACCGAGCTGATTCCGATTGTAACCGGAGTCGGAAGTTTGAAGTTTGAAGTTCGAAGTTTGAAGGCTAAAGATTGCGTTGCTGTTCTGGATAAACTGGCGAAGTGAGCCTTGGACGGTGCGGTTGCTTGATCCGTCGTCGTCTCCGTCGCCGGTGCGGGTAATCGTGGTGAAGCTGAAACCGCTGTCGATGTTGGCGATATTGCTGCTCGACACGATCACTCGCGTGACGTGTTCCGAATCGGCGAGCGACGCGGCGTTGTCGGAGGTTTCCAAGTTGCGTCCGCCGTAGAGTGCGCCAGTGACAGGCTGGAAGCCTATCCCACGGAGAGCGTCGGTCACGGCATACGTTTGCTCGGCCCACGTGTCGGCGTTCGTTGCGCCGCCGTTCAGCGCGACGCTGCTGGCGATGGTCTTGCTGTCGACCACCGTCCAGTACGTGCCGGTGTCGATGGTGAAACTGTACGCGCCGCCGCTCGCCGTGGTTGTGGTGCCGATTAAAACATCGTCGGTCCCGTTCGCTGCGCCGTCGCCGCCGTCTTTGTAGAGCTTGACCGTGACGCCGTTCACGCCGGGGTTGTTCGCATCGCCGATCGCTTCGGCTCCGACCAACAAGTTTCCGTCCTTATCTTCAAACACGGTGCCGCTGATCGAACGGAGCGTGGCGTTCGCGCCGAATTCGCTCGTGCCGTAAGCAGCGATCGTCGCGGTGGCGGTGATTTCGTCGCCAAGTGCCAGCGACACCGCGCCGGGCAACGTGATCGAGCCGGAAAAATTCCCATCGCTCACGCTGCCGGTGATCGTGCCGAGATACCAGCGTCCTTCGCCGTGCGCGACGCTCAAGCCATCGCCGCTGATAATGTTGCCGTTCTGGGACGCAGGGTTGTTGTCGACTTTGTAGAGGTCGATCGTGGCGTTCGCGAAATCGGTGTCGCCGGCCGCGATGCCGACATAGCCGGTCACGGTCAGCGTCGTGCCGCTCAGCAACACGGTGCGGATTACCGGGTAGTCGATGCCGTCGTTGCCGACGTTCGCGTCGAAAGTGCCGTCGTTGGGCGCGACGCCAGTCGGTGAACCAAGATCGATGCCGAGTCCGCCGTTGTCGTAGATCGCGTTCTTCGTGATCGTGGTTTGGATCGGCGTCGCGCCGATGACGTAGATGCCAAGGTTGGCGTTGTTGTTGATCTGGTTGTAGCGGATCGTCACGTTGCTGCCGGTCTGGTTCCAGATTCCGTACGTGGTGTTGGCGATCGTGTTGTGTTCGATCGTCATGTTCGACCAAGCGGTGTTGTTGATGTTGGCACCGATTCCAGAGATGTCGTGGAAGTAGTTGCCGCTGAGCAGCGAGTTGTTGTTGTAGTACCAGATGGCGTTGTTGAACGCTCCCGTCACTTCGTTACCGCTGATCGTCGCGGTGGTCGCGTTGAAGCCGTACATCGCAGAGTGCGCCGCGCCGGTGTTCGTCGAGGACGCGATGTAGTTGTGACTGATCGTGGGAGACGACGCGCTGTGGAAACCGATGTGAGACGTACTGCCGGCCGGTGCGACGGTTGGTTTTGCCGAGCCGGTCGCGTCGGTGCCGATCAAGTTGTCTTGCACGAGTGGTGAAACGGCGCTTCCCAGATAGACGACGTAATTCTGTCCGTTCAGCCAGCTCGCAGTGTTTGTCAACGTGAAGTTAGTTGATGTGACGTTGATCAGTTGGGTCGTGAAGCCCGAACCAGTGATTTCGATTTCGGGGCGAGTGAAAGCGTTGAGCGTCGTTTCGTCACCCGTCCCCGCGACCCCGTCCACGCCCACACCGACCGTCATCGACGAACCGGCGTTCGCACCGACCGAGCCGGGGTTCGTATTACCGACAAACGTCGTCTGCGTCGCACCGTCGATGGTTGTGTCGACGGCGGTCACCGTGGTGAGCGCCGAAGTCAGGTTGATCACCGCTCGCGCGTCGGTGCCGAGCGTCCCGGTCAGCAAGTTCGCGTAGCTGGTGTTCAGGCCCGCGTGCGCTTGGCCGTCGGCGATCATGAAGATGGAAACTTCTTTTCCTGCCGTTTGACCAGATTGCGCTAGGTTCGTATTCGCCAGCGCGTTGCTGTTGTCGATGAACTGGCGCAGTGAACCTTGGCCTGCGTCGTTGGTATTGACGATCGTGTCGAAGTTGTAGCCGAAATCTAGACCGCTAATATCAGCTGAGGTAACGCTAATGGTAGTGACCGACTGAATGTCGAAGCCGCTGGCGTTATCTAAGGTGGCAAAGGATTGTGTGCCGTTGTTGGCTGCCGCGTCGACTTCGTTGGGTGTTTCGCCGCCGACGTGATCTGTGACGCTGGTGGTGCTGCCGCTGCTGGCATCGGTGCGGAATGTTTGCACGCCAATCAGTCCCGAACCGCCGCGAACGGACGATACTGTGCTATTGACTGCGCGGACAGTGTAGTTGCCAGCCGTGACGCCGAACGTGTACTGGCCGCTGGCGTTCGTGGTTGTGCTGGTAACGTAGTTGCCGGAGGAGTTATACAGTTCGACGGTAACGCCGCTGCGTCGAATGGCACCGGTCAAGAATCCAGACGCGATGGCGGCCGCGTTGGCGGTCGCGTAATCGCGTCCAGCTCCTCCGCTAAAGTTTACGTCGTCAAAAATGGTTCCGACGAGAGTGTAGATGCTGGCCAGGCTGAACTCGCTGGTACTGCCGAATATGGAGGAACCAAAATCTTCGGTGGCGGTCATCGACAGGTCCGCACCGCTGACGACACCGCCTAACAAGGCTGACGTGTAATTGACAGATCCGCCAGCATGTGTGATGGTTTGCGAGGTGAGGAACGTTTGCCCTTCGCCGTGGCCCGAAGTGTCAGCCAGTGAATTGTCAAAAAACTCGATGCGATAGGTCCCGGCGGGTGCGTCGAGCGAGTAGCTGACCGTCGCACCAGCCCCGCTGAAGTCTACGCCGCGAATCGCAGGGTAATTCTGTCCGAAGTTCGAGCCGCGATCGGCGTCGCCGCTGTCGTTGGTCAGCACGCCGTTCGAGCCGAGATCGATGCCGAGCGTTGCGGTGCTTGAGCCGTTGCTGTAGATGCTATCGCCGAGGATCGAGTTGGCGACGTTGGTGGAATTCGTTTCGCTGCTGGTGACGAAGATGCCATCGCCGCTGTTGTTGGCGATGATGTTCGCGGCAATGGTGGTTGTGCCACCTATGAAATTCCCGGCGCTCGCTATGTACACACCCGCTCCACCGTTGCCGATCGCTGCCAATGTTGTCGCTGCGATGCCAATGCGATTACCTTGGACGATGTTACCACCGGACCCGCTGAGGCTGATGCCATCGGCGTTGTACAGGGCAGCGATTTCTGAATCTGTGAGTGCTCGATTAAAGATGGCAGGCTCGTCTACCGCTCCATTGCCGTAGCGGGATGAACCGCCATCGCTTCCAAAGTACACAACGTTAGAACTGGACGCGCGAGTGAGCGAGACAACTGTCGTTGAAACGAGCGTTCCGTCCAAATATATTTTTGCTGTCGATGTTGGCACGTCGTAACTGAGCGTGTAGTTGTGCCATTGCTGAATATCTGCTGGCGTAACGTTTCCAATGTGGGTAATAGCGCCTGCGGAATCGAAAATGTATAGTGCGACCGAGGTTGCTCCTTGATTGGGATGGATAATGAAGCCGTTTGTTGCTCTTGAGCTTGCAAGCCAACCGTGTTCGTTCCAAGTCGCGGTATTCGATTTCCCCCAGAGACTGACTGTGAACGACGGAGTCATCGCGACGGTAGCTGACACGTAATCATTCACGCCGTCAAAGGAGAACGCCGTGCCGGATTTTCCGGCCGTGTATGTTGCGCCATTTTGCAATGTACCATCGCTGGCACCGAGCACATCGATCGCCGCGCCGGTGCTGCTGCTCGAATCGGCTTTCCACCACGAGATCACGCCGCTTGGGGCACCGTTGCCTTCGAGACGAATACCTTGAGTCGTATTACCACTAATCACGTTGCCGGCACCGTTGGCTGTTCCACCGATGGTTGTGGTCGTTGCGTTGAGCACTCGAATACCAACCGAGTTAGCTAATGCTGCTGCGCCGGTTACATCGACACCGATATAGTTGCCGCGAATGATGTTGTTTTTTGCCGGACCTTGGATGTCGATTCCATATCCACTGGTCTGACCGGAAATAATATTGCGTTCGGAGGCCGTCAATCCACCGATCATATGGTTCGATCCACCGATCTCGATACCAACGACTCCATTCCCCACGGCGGCAGTTCCATTTAGATCGGTGCCAATATAGTTGCCGATGACGGTCGCGCCGGATGATGCGGTGAACCCAGACGGGAGCCACAGTCCATACGTAGTATTACCGGAGACTACGTTTCGAGCTGCGGCGGTAGTACCACCAATCACGACATCGCTCAACGTAGTCAAAATGCCATAGGTGTTTCCGAGGGCACCGGTTCCTGACGCATTCGTCCCGATCAAGTTCCCTTGAACGACGTTCCCACTACTGACATTGTAGAAAGCGAGTCCGGTTCCGGTATTGCCTGATATCACGTTCTGCGAACCAGCGACTGTTCCGCCAACGTTGTTGCCAGTCGAGTTATCAATGTATACGCCGGTTACATTTCCAATGGCAGAAGCACCCGAACTGGAGACACCCACATAGTTGCCAATGATCGAGTTGTATCCTCCGCTATAGATTCGGAGGCCAAAATTCGTGTTGCCCGAGATCACGTTGCGTTCGGCGGGAGTTAGGCCGCCGATGGTGTTGATGTAAGAGCTATTGACGTAGACTCCAACCTGTCCATTGGCAAGTGCGGCTGTTCCAGCTGCGTTCGTACCGATGAGATTGCCGCTGATTGTGTTGCCGGCTTTACCCGTTCCGGCGGCGCGGAAGATGTCTTGAATCTCGGCAGCGGTCAGAACGCGGTTGTAGAGACCGACTTCGTCGATCTTGCCGCTAAAAAAAGAATTTACGCCTTCATTGGCTCCTATCGTGAGCGGAGCAGAGTTTGCAGCGAGATTTCCAGAAAACGTGGTACTGAGAACCTGCACTCCATTGACGTAAGCTTTCATGACCTTAGTTGCGTTGTCGATGGTTGCTGCGATGTGCGACCATGTTCCGACGGCGACGACCCCCGCTGCAGATTGCGAGTATTGTTCACCAGAACCCGTAATGGTACTAACAAAAACCGAACCGTCATTTCGTATCCAGAGTCCGTAATTCCGTTCTGGCCACGCCGTTTTTGAAAAAATCGTATTGAAACTACTGGCCAGCCCCGTTGGATTTATCCAGGCATCCATCGTTACAGTGGTTGTTAAATCTAGTACGTCCGCATCGTTGACTTGAACAAAGTCGTTGACGCCATCGAGGTTGAACGCGGAGTTCGCAGCGCCAGTGACTCCGGTGGCATAAGTCGCTCCGTTCACCAACGACGCGTTGTTTTGGTTGAAGACATCATTCGTGCTGTTGTCCCCTTTCCACCAGCCAGCCATGCCGGTTTCGGCGCCGTTGCCGGTGATGTAGACGCCGTTGTTGCTGTTGCCGCTGATGACGTTGGCGGCGCTGGTGGTGTTGCCGCCGATCGTGTTGCTGCCGACGTTGTCGAGCGTGATGCCGTTGCCGGTGTTGGCCAGCGCGGCCGAACCGCTGATCGTGGTTCCAATGTAGTTGCCGCTGACCGTGTTGCCATAAACGTCTTGGGAATAGAGCACGATACCATCGATGTCGTTGCCGCTGATGACGTTGCGAGCCGACGCAGTCGTACCGCCGACGAGGTTGCCGGTCCCTTTGCGGATGTCGATGCCATAAGATGAGTTGCCGAGATCACCGGTTCCCGCTGCGTTCGTGCCTATGAGATTTCCTTGAATGACGTTGCCGGTCGGAATGTTGGTGGTTGTGTTGTCAATCGTGACACCGATCAAATTGCCGCTGATCACATTTCCCGAGCCTGTGATCGTACCGCCGACTACGTTGCCTGACGACTGAATCCGCACACCGCTGCTGCCGTTGCCTTGATCGCGAGTGCCGGTCGTATCGGTTCCGATGTAGTTGCCGCGAACGATCGTGCCACCTTTTGTTCCGCCAGCTCCGCGATAGATCGCGGCGACTTCGTCAGCGGTCAGAGCGCGAGCGTAAACGGCGGCGTCATCGATCTGGCCCGACAATGGACTATAACCAATACTCTGATGTCGCCCGATTTCGATTTGATGACTGACAGTGCCGAGAGTTGTGTCGGCCGTCGCGCTTCCTGCGAGGACGCCATCAACATACAGCTTCGCTCCGCCGGTGCTCGTCGTGCCGTCCCAAGTTCCCACGACATGATGCCACTGGCCGTCATTGATGACTTGGCCATAGATGTCGAAGTTGCTGTCGTTTAGCACCCCTTTGCTACTGAGAAAGCGAATTCGTCCGCCACTGCCTGCATCGACCGACAGCACCGCGCCGACAAGATTCGTATCGCCGCCTCCGTCGCCTATGATCAGTCCGCCGGTGTCAGTTGTTTTGATCCAAGCATCCAACGTCACGCCGCTGGCATAGTTCATTACGATCGGAGTCGCAACTCCATCGTCGGTTCCGTCGAGCAATAAGCCTTGAACGCTCTGACCGTTGGTGTAGCCAACGCCACCAATAGCGGTTCCGTTGTTCGCGCCCGTGGCGCTAGTGACAGACCCATCGAACTTCCACAAACCGAGCACGTTATTGGGAACTCCATCACCGGTCAGCAGTACGCCCTGCGTCGTGTTTCCGCTGATGACGTTCCGTTCGGAGGCAAACACACCGCCGATTTCGTTGCCGGCTGAGTTCAGGACTTCCACGCCGACGCTGTTGCCGACGTCGCTGCCGCGCAGGCCGCTGGTGTAGAGCTGCGCGACTTCTGTCGCGGACGCGGCGCGATTTAGAACGATCACTTCGTCGATATTGCCGGCAAAGTAGTCGCTCGTACCGTAACCTTTGCCAATACGGTCAAACCCGGTATTCACCACAGCGTACGTCAGATTGCTGGTGGCCTGTTGTGTGCCGTCGACGTAGAGGACGATCGCACCCGATGCGGCATCGTGCGTTACGGTGATAAGGTGCCATGAACCGTCGTTGACATTGACTGTGCTGTCGACGGCATTCCATGAACCTGTATAGTAGTTGTATCTCGCTTTGCCGCCGTGAACTCCGAAACCCGCGTAGATGGAGCCAGTGCTGTCTCCGATCACATTGAGCGCGGCGTTTCCAGCGTAGCCTGCGGTCGAATCGGTGCTGGTCGTATTGACCCAGGCACTATAGGTCAGCCCAGATGTCAGTTGTTGCCGCGTCAAAGAGACATGGTCGTCGATTCCGTCCAGGGAAAACGCCTGACCAACTCTTCCTGCAGCGTAGTTTGCTCCATTCATCAGTGTCCCATTGTTGATCCCACGCGAATCGTTGGCATTTCCTTCACTTTGTAGATATGCGACTTGGCTGGTGCGAACTGGCGAGTGAGCGATCAGATCATCGGCTGCGATCTTGGCGATCTCTTCGTTTGTGAGTGCTCTGTTGACGATTGTGGCGTCTTCGATGCGACCGTCGAAATAACCACCACCAAATATTCGCCCGATATGCACGGTGCTCGTCCCAGCGAATGCCGCATGGCCGGTTGTTGCGTTGTCCAGCTGGCCGTTTATGAAGATCGCTTGTTCGCCATTATTGAAACGAAACGTTAAGTGATACCACTGACCGGTTGACAGGATCGCGTTACCGTCGGTGTCGTTTCCGTAGAAGCCCATCCGAATTCGTCCATTGATCGTACAAAGATGCAGGCCGACATTCGTACCGATCGAATCTGTTCCCAAAATGCCTCGCGAACTCGACAGATCATCTGCGTTGATCCATGTCGAAAACGTAAAGTTCCCGTTCAGCCCCAACGTGTTGGCATTTGTCAGCGTCACGTAGTCATTCACGCCATCGAAGTTGAACGCTTGACCGCTGGTGCTCTTATGGCCGGTGGCGTAGGTGACACCGCCGGATTGCGTGCCGGTGAACGCGCCGACGGAATCGTTCGTGTTGTCGTCGCCGGTGTAGCGAGCGACAACTCCCGAAGCCGCCGTCACATCGCGACCTGCCGCGTGATTAGATGCGATTTCGGAGGCGGTGAGCGTGCGGTTGTAATACGCGACCTCGTCAATCAACCCGTCGAAGAATTGGTTCTCAGCTTGTCGCCCGCCAATTCGAGCTGCAACGCCATTGTTCATGCGGACATCAGTAACCGTGATTGTTTGGCTAGCTACCAAAGCACCATTGACGTAGATGTTTACAAGGCCATTGTCAAATGTCGTGGCCACATGGTACCAAACCCCGTTACTTAACGATGGTCCATATACAGCCGTGTAGGCATTGCCATCTGCGCTGAAGTCGGCGCGCAGCGTCGATCCTCCTTGAACCCCCAGGTGGAACGCCTGATCACCGGTGGATGCGGACTTTGAAAAGATCTGAGCATATCGATTCAAATCGTCTCCGTTGATCCAAGCTTCGACAGTAAAGGTACGCCCGTTTTGAAATTGAGGACCATCCGGGATCGAAAGGTAGTCATCGACGCCATCAAAGGAATAGGCAGTGCCGATGCGTCCCCCTGCGAAGCTGACTCCACCGTTCAGCGTGCCATGGTTGTTGCCGACCGAATCGTTACCGTTGTTTTCAGCCTTCCACCAGCCGATTGCACCACCGACGACATCGGCCGTCGAACCGTCGCCGTTGGGACGCAGGCCGATGATGTTGCCTTCGATTGTGTTGCCGCCACCGGTTTCCAGTTTGATACCATCGCTGGTGGCGAAATCGGTGATCGCAAAGCCGCGAATCGTGCTGTTGCCGGCGGTGACGTGCAGGCCGTTGATGGCCGTGAAGTTCGATGCTGAGTAGGTTTCACCGGAGAGTTCGGTCGAGTAAATTGCCTGAATCTGCTGCGCTGTGAGTGCCGTTCCGTAGAACCGAAGATTATCGAGCGATCCGTCGAATTGCTGTAACACATCAAAACCGCCCCCGACCAGGTCTTGTTCCTGACCTAAAAGCAGTCCGCCAGACCCAATCGTAATCGCCGACATGGTGATGGACTGCGTCCCGATATGAACCCCATCCAAGTATAAGGAGACCTGGTTGTTCGTGTCGTCACGAACAAATGCGACATGGTGCCATGCGTTATCGGCTAGATTAGATGTCGTAAAGGTGGCGCTATTCCCATGGTTGTCCAAACGCAGTGACGTCGGTGCATTTGCGTAGATCAAATACTCGTTGTCCATGCCCGCATACGCACCACTTAAGATCGCACCGGTCATCGTCGATGTCTTCACCCAAAACGCGGTCGTGACATTGGTCATGCCATTAAGGATCGTATTTGGCAGGCTGACATAATCCGTTGTACTTCCCAAGCCGATCGCATTGCCAACTTTCCCCGTGGTCCATGTTGGAGGCGCAGTACCCAGCAGTGTCCCGTTTGCCGCGAAGCTGGACGAATCGGCGGCGGTTGTTCCGCTGGTCTCGTTGAATTCGAAACTGCCTCGCAGTACATTGCCCGATTCGGCGTTGTACATCACCAGCACGTCGGATGCACTCATGGCAAAGTTATGAAAGCGCAGTTGATCGAGCTGACCGTTGTAATCTTGACTTGCCTCGAAACCGCCGCCAATAGTGTCTTGCTCCTGCCCCACGATCAATCCACCCGAGGCGACCGTAAGCGCTGATAGAGTGGCCGACTGGCTTCCCATGAACACGCCATCGACGTACACCGTGATTTGGTTGTTTGTGTCGTCCCGCACTACGACGACGTGATGCCAGGCATTGTCGCCGATATTGGTTACATTCATTGAGAACGGCGTGTTATGATTGGTCACCCAAATCTGCGTATTGCTTAAGAACGCGATTTCGAATTCGTTGTTGCCCGTGGCTGATCCGTGAACAATCGAATCGTAGCCGCTGGTGACGCCGGTGGACTTCATCCAGAACGAAGTTGTCTGATTAGTAGCACCGTTCAAAACGGAATTCGATAGCGATAGATAGTCACCAGCGCTGGCCAGACTGATGCCACCTCCGATCTTGCCCGTCGTCCACGTTGGCAAAGTGCCACCCATTAACGTGCCGTTCTCTGCAATACCCGCAGAATCATAGACCGTCGTGCCCGAACCGGTCGAGAACGTGTAATTTGCGTGTGCTGCGAAGGTCAGGTTATCGCCCGCGATTTCAATCACCGGTGTGCCGACGTAGGTGTCTTGCGTGGTGGCGTCCAGAACCACTGCATCTGTGATCGTCGGCAGAGCGCTGACCACCGAGAACAGCCATTGGCCGTGTTCGTTACGTTGGTAGTTGGAATCTGAAGTCTGAAGCCTGAAGCCTGAAGTCTGAACACCTGATAGGGCATTGCTGTTCTGGATGAATTGACGCAAGCTTCCTTGGACTGTGCGATTGGTGCTGGCGTCGTCTTCGCCGTCTCCGGTGCGAGTGATGGTGCTGAAGCTGAAGCCGCTGTTGAGGCCGCTGAGTGCGCTGCCGGAGATGACGCCGCGCGTTACGTGTTCGGAAGTTGAGAGGTCGGTGGCGTTATCGGAGGTTTCTAGGTTGCGGCCGCCGTAGAGGGTGCCGCTCCCAGGCTGGAAGCCTAGGCCGCTTAATGCACTTGCCGAACCGTAGGTCTGTTCGGCCCAGGTATCGCTGCTGGTAAAACCGCTGTTGAGTGCTGTGCTGCTGGTGATGGTTTTGGAATCGACGACGACCCAGTAGGTGCCGTTATCGACGTTGAAACTGAAGTTACCGCTGCCGTCGGTTGTGGTCGAAATCAAGTAAGCGTCGTCGGTGCCATTGGCTAGTCCATCGCCACCGTCGGCGTACAGTTTTACAGTTACGCCACTGCGGCCAAGATTGTTCGAGTCGCCGATGGCTTGCGAACCGGTGATGCCGTCCGCGGCTGAGTCTTCAAAGACAAAACCGCTGTTAGCGTAGAGGGCACCGTTCGTAAGCGCTAGTTCGCTGGTGCCACCGTAGTTCGAACCGCCGAGTTGTTCGGTAGCAGTGCCGCTGACGAAGCCAGTGGCGACAGCAGCCATGGTGATCGAATACGAGCCGACCCCACTGCCGTTGGTGGTCACCGAGCCACTGCCGAGGTAAGTGGTTGCTTCGCCGTAGCCCGAAGCGTCAGCGGCAGCGTTGCTATAGAAGTCGAGAGTGTAAGTCGTGTTGGCTTTGCTGGTAATTGTACCGGCGACAGTGGTGTTCGACCCGGCGACGGCCACGCTGTTGATGACTGGGAAGTTTTGCAAATTGTTTGGTCCGAAGTCGCTGTCAGGAAATGCGTCGTTAGTCGTCGCGCCGTCGTTGTTCAAGTCGATCGCCAATCCGCCGTTGCCGGTGATGCTGTTACCGCGAATTGCATTGTTTTGGGTGGGAATCGCTTTTTCAGTCGTGCGCAAGTTGTAAATGGTTGCTATTTCCGAACCAGACAAAGAGCGATTGAATAGTCCAACATCGTCGATAAGCCCTTTGAAGTAGTACTGGCCGTTCTCCGCTCCAATTTGGACCGGATTCGAATTCGCGATCATCGAGCCGTCCGTCGCTTGCTGAGTGATTAAGGCACCATTGACATAGATTTTCATGGTACCAGCAACCGTATCAATCGTGCCGGCAACATGAGTCCACTGATTCGCGCCAACAACTGCTGCTGCTGTGTTCAATTGGACATTTGAGGACGAAGTGAGATAAGACAGGTGGACTTGTCCGGTGGAATAGACCCCGAGATAGTAATTGCGTCCAGACTTTGAGACGATCGTGTTCACTGCGTTCACAAGGTCTGTATAGATCCATGCGTCAATGGTGACCGCTGTTGTCGTATCCAAAAGGTTGCTATCAGCCACTTCAACATAATCATTTGTGCCGTCAAAACTGAACGCCGTATTTGACGCGCCCGTGTAGCCAGCGCCAAAAGTGGCCCCGTTCGTTAGAGTACCGTTGAGACTATTGATTTGATCGGTTGTGTTATTGTCCGCTCGCCAATATGCAACTTGCCCAAGGTCTGTAACAGCCACGCCATCGCCGGTGTTGCCGCGAATGATGTTGGCTTGATTAGTGCCGCTGCCGCCGATGACGTTGTTCGAAGAGTTGTACAGCTCGATCCCTTCGCCGCCGTTGGCGAGGTCCGCGCTGTTCGCGGCGTTGCGACCGAGGATGTTGTTGTAGACGGCGTTGCCGTACTTGCTGGCCGAGTTAGTCAGATGGAGTTGTCGAATTTCTTCACTCGTGATCGTGCGACCGAGTATGCTCAGTTCGTCGATTTGGCCTGTGAAATGAAAAGTTCCGTTTCGCGCGCCGATAACGACGGGAGAGGTTCCTGGATGGTAGTAATCCAACGATGCGCGAGCATCCGTGGTCACCGACGTCTGTTCGACTCCATCCAAATAGAGCTTCAAGTCTTCGCTCGATATTCGAGTGTCCACTGCGATTGCAAAGTGGTGCCACTGACCGTCGGCAACGGAGACCGTAGAGTTCTTTAGATACACAGCGCTTCCACTGGACGTGTATATTCCGCCGTACAGTTCGTTGGTGGTTGCGTTGACGTACACATTCCATTGCCAGTTTCCGGGTGTTCCCTTCGAAGCGATCATTTGATACGTTCCGCCGCTGGCGGATGTCCTAAACCATCCTTCAACGGAAAATACTTGACTGACAAAGTCGTACGCCGATTCGTTCGGCAGCGTGACGTAGCTCGAGCCATTAAGGTCAAACGCATTGCCAACTTTGCCAGTGGTGTACGCTGCTGTGCCGGTCCACGTGCCGTTGTTGGTCAGGACCGAATCGTTTGTATTTGATTCCCCTTTCCACCAGCCGACGCTGTTGTTGCTGACACCCGCACCATGTCGGAATAGGATTCCGTCGGACGTGTTGCCGCTGATGACGTTGCCGCTGCCTGACGCTGTGCCGCCGATGGTGTTGGCGGACGAATCGTACTCGACGATAATGCCCGTCGGGTTGGCGAGCGCGGCTGAGCCGGATTGAGTGGTGCCGATGTAGTTGCCTTGGATCGTGTTGGAGTCGGCAGACGACAGTAGGATGCCTGCACCGTCGTTGCCGCTGATGATGTTGCGAGCCGCCGCTGTCGTGCCGCCGATCGTGTTCGAATTGGTATTCTCAATTCGCACACCGTTGGAACCATTGCCAAGATCGGCTGAGCCGTTGGCGCTAGTGCCGATCAAATTGCCTGCGACCAACGCGGCACCTTGACGCACGGGGACACCAGTGGCCAGTTCGTAGATTTCGCTGGCCGTTAGGACTCGGTTAGAAATGCCGATATCTTCGACCAGCCCTTGGTAGTATTGAACCGAGCCTTGTCGACCGCCGATGCGCAAGTCATTCTGCGTGGTCGCAACATCACCGAGGTTCAAGTAACTAGTACTGCTTGTGAAGACTTGCACACCGTTGCCGTAGACTCGCACGATGCCACTTTCATAAGTGATGGCGATATGGGTCCAGGTATTGAGCGCAAGTTGGTATCCGGTGTCAACCCAAACCCAACCTGGATTCGCGTTGGCGAAGGCATAACGCAGGGTGCCGTCGTGGAAGCGAGCGAATTCGTATTCACCTTCTTTACACAGGATGATGCCGCGATTGGAGGCGTTGCCACCCGGGCCGGTCGGATAGACCCAAGTATCCAGCGTGAATTTGTCGTTGAGGATGAGTTCTGACGAGCTGCCGATTTGAACATAGTCGTCGGTGCCATCGAAGCTGAACGCTTGCCCCGAGCGACCGGTGGCGTATGTTGCACCGTTGGTCAGCGTTCCGTGATTCGTGCTGACGGAGTCGATAGTATTGCCATCGCCGGTCCAGTATCCGACATTGTGCAGGGTACGAGTCGAGATCGAAACGCCATCGGACGTATTTCCTGAGATGACGTTACCTTGATTCGATTGCGTGCCACCGACGATGTTACCAGCCGCGTTTTCGATCAGCACTCCACGGCTATTGGCGACAGTCCTCGTGCCGGAAACATCGGTGCCGATATAGTTGCCTTGGATAAAGTTGGTTCCCTTGGCTCCACCTCCAGTGCGATGGATGGCTGCGATTTCGTCTGCTGAAAGAGCGCGAGCGTAGAGCGCCGCATCCTCGATCAGACCTGCAAAGACATTTCCGTTATTGCCACCGATTGCCAAGACATCGTTATTCGCCAGCATGTCACCAGTAAACGAACCACTCAAGACTTGGACCCCATTCGCATAGATTGCGTATGTTTTGGAAGCATTGTCAAAAGTGCCGGCAACATGAGTCCAAGTATTGGTGCTGACCGTTCCTGCGGCGGATGCATATGCCTTGGAACCCGTTGTAGTATCCAGGCTCAGATAAAGGCTACCATCGTTGACGATCCATAAACCGTAGTTCCGCTGGGCTCCATCTTTGGCGATGACTTTACTGTATGTGGTGGTAAAGGAAGTCGGATTGACCCAGGCTTCCATTGTCACTGCATTGGTGAGATCAAGCGAAGCAGAGTCCGCCACAACGACAACGTCGTTTATCCCATCGAACTTGAATGCTTGTCCACTGCGTCCTGCCGCATACGTTGCTCCGTTGGTCAGTGTGCCAGTATTACTTCCAACCGAATCGTTCGAGTTTCCATCTGCTTTCCACCACGCCACTGCATCTTTTGGAACGCCATTTCCAACGACGTACACACCAGCGTTGGTATTGTCGCTAATGATGTTTCGTTCGGCGGTGGTGCTGCCGCCGATTTCGTTGCCGGACGTTGATTCCAGTTTGACGCCGTTCAAATTGCCGACGGTGCTTTGATTGGTTGAATTGAACAGGCTCGTGATTTCAGCGGCGGAGAGTACGCGATTATAGATTTGTGCTTCGTCGATGCGCCCATCAAAGTACTGAACACCCGCTGGATCGCGTCCAATATTCACGTTGGAAGTACCAGATGCAAAAATCGACGTTACGCCCAACGTGCTTGAAGCGACTTGTGTTCCATCAATGTATAGTTTTACAGCTCCGTTGTCGAACGTTGCCGTGACTAGACTCCACTTGCCCGCAGCAATCACCGACGCTGCGGACTCAAGATTGAAATAAGCGGACCCATTGTCGCTCACATCGATTCGCAGTTTCCCGCTTGGGGCCAAACCGAATTGATAGGCATAATTTCCCGATGTGCCGAACTTACTAATAATTTGTCGGTAGTTGGCAACATCATCGGGGTTGATCCAAGCCGACAGTGTCAACTGAGTTGTTACCTCTACGGTTGCTGCGTCGGGAATACTGATGTAGCCGGTCGTTCCATTGAGATCGAACGCTTGCCCGGATCTTCCTGCAACATACGACACGCCACCGTTAAGTGCCCCCTCATTCGTTGATGTGAAATCATTGGCATCTCCTTCCGCTTTGAAGGATGCGATGAGTCCGGTTGCAACATTGTCTGTGTCGCGGGATTGCGAGACGTAGAGGTTGGTGATCTCGGTATTCGTTAGCGCTCGGTTGTATTGCTGGATCTCATCCATGTTGCCATTGAAGTAACCTCCGCCACCGATGGCACTTGCACCTGCGCGTAGGAAACCACCTGAATATCCGGCGAAGCTGCCCGTGTAGGATCCGGAATTGATTTTACCATCGATCGAAAGTTTGGCGGTCCCACTGGTGTCATCCAGAGATATTGTCAACATGTGCCAGCGCCCGTCATTTACTGCGATTCCACTTCCGGTCGGAATTTGAAATCCACCGCTAGTCGAGTCCAACCGAAGGTTGACCGATCCATCCGGATGTTGCTGAATAACCCAGCCACGCCCATTTGAAAACTCTCGCCCAATTAGGCGTTGATAACTGCTTCCCGAATCCGAAGTCTTGAACCACAAAGAATAGGTGAAGTTTGTCTCGTTGGGCGTTGCTACTGGCAGTTCGATGTAGTCATTGACGCCATCAAGTTGAAATGCACTGCCGATCTTGCCGGACGATGTTATAGTCGCACCGTTGACAAGCGTCCCGTTGTTCAGCCCGCGTGAATCATTCGCATCGCCTTCGCCCTGCCAATGACCGGCGAGCGGGATCTTTGCAGGTGATTTGCCAGCTAGACCGGCGTTGTATTCGGCCGCGATTTCCGTCGCTGACAGGGCTCGATTAAGAACAGCAGCTTCGTCAATCGCGCCCTTCCAAGACATACTGGTACCGGCGCTGCCAATTTTGAGGATATTTGTGGAGTGAACGATCGGGCCACTAAATGTATCGGTCCCGGCCAGAATTCCGTTTACGTACAGTCGAACGGTAGCCCCATCGTACGTGCCGACCACGTGACTCCAAACTCCATCCGCCAAGTTGCCGTCAACGTAGTTGTTATTGTAGTGATCGACGTAAAACCGCATGGCGTTGGAGGAACCTGAACGTGTAAGTCCGTATCCATCCGCCCAACCACCTGTGGTTTCCTTGATTACGATCGTTCCCCAACTATTCATTGTTGAGAAATCAGGCTTGACCCAGGCGGACGCCGTCAATTGTTGAGGACGCAGAAGTGTCGAATCAGCTACGGAGATCAGGCCGTTTACGCCGTCGAACTGGAACGCAGTGCCCACTTGACCAGAAACATAGGAAACGCCACCGCTAATTGTCCCATTGTTCGTCCCGCTGGACGTCCCTGCCGCATCATTTGAATTGTTTTCGCCTTGCCACCAACCTACCGCTCCTTCAACGGCATCGCCGCCTGTGGCCCGCATGCCGATGTAGTTGGCGTCAATGTTGTTTGATGATCCGTTGACTGCGTAGATGCCGTTGGCTGTGGAGAAACCGTTGATCGCAAAACCTTTAATCGTCGAACCACTGCCGGTGATGTAAAAGCCGTTGGCAGCGTAACCTGCATTCGATCCATCTAGTTCCATCACGGGCGAACTGATGTATTGGCTCTGTGTTGTCGCGTCGATAATGACTGCTTCGGTGATTGTTGGCAATGCAGACGGCGGCTGGATGATGAATGTGCCAAGCCCGTTTTTGTTGTAACCGGAGTCTGAAGTTTGAAGTTTGAAGTTCGAAGTTTGAAGACCGGAGAGCGAATTTGCGTTCAAGATAAATTGTCGCAATGTGCCTTGTTGCAGGACGTTTGTTTGCTCTCCAGAGTAGCCAACTAACGTATCGTTGGTCGACGCATAGTCCGCAGTGATCCAATCGCTGCTCAGCAGGCCGTTAGCGATGCGCAGCTCGTCAAGTGATCCGGTAAACGTTGTGGCGTAATCGCGCCCCAATCGCATCAACTGGCCGTTGCTGTGCGTGTAATTGAGCGCCGTCGTTTGAGTTCCCCTTGAGACGCCATCGACGAACAACTCCCACGTGTCCGTAGTTTCACTGACAATCATTGCCACATGATGCCAGCCAGAATTCGCCAACCCAGGTAGATTCCAATAAAGCGTTGTACTGGAAACACTGTCTTGAACCAGGGCCTGGAAATTACCTGTGGAACCGTTGTAGCCCAACAAAGGACTGTTCTGATTGTTGCCGAAGATAGGTTGCACATCATTAACTGTGCTAGTTAGGCTGAACCAACCGCTGAGCGTGAAATTGGCCCCGTTCGGGTTCCAATCCGGCACATCGATCTGATCGTCAACTCCGTCGAAGTCTATTGCAAAACCGACTTTACCAGCCACACGATCCGCTGCGTCCATAGTGCCTGCGTCGGTTCCGTGCTGAGCATTCGATGTCGAGTCGATGATGCCGCTGGCACCTGCGGCACCGGGATCTTCGTTCAAGTGCCAGACCGAACGATAGCTGCTGTTCCATGTTCCGGTCGCGTTTTGGCCATCGGCTGCCGTAGCGTTGCCATAGTACATCCATACAAAGTCGCCGTCGGCCAGCGCGTTGATTCGGGGGACCTTGACCCACACAATGGATGTGCCTGCTTCGTCCCATCTTTCGATTTGATGAGACAAAACCGTGCCATTTTGATCGATGAAGCGAAGGTCTTGGCCTGCGGCTTGCGTCTTGGCGTAGTCGACTCGCGTTGCATCGAGTTTGACAAGTACCGTGAAATCGTCGAGCGAACTTGAGCGACTGCTGTTGTTGAACGACAGTTGCCTGCGAGCGGTCCACGACGAATTCCACCATTGGTTCGTATCGGTAATTGCGGCGGTATCGTTGGTGTTCGTAATAACAGAGAAACTGAACCCACTATTGATGTTCGTTTGATTCGCAGAACTAACGATGACCTGAGTTACGTGCTCGGAAGTAGAGAGGGAATTTGCGTTGTCGGACGTCTGTAGCGCGCGACCACCATAGAGGGTTCCAGCGGAAACTTGGAACGAACTTCCGTTCAGTGCCCCCGCCGCTCCATACGTTTGATCCGCCCATGTGTTGCCGTGGGCAAAACCAGAGTTGAGTGCTGTGGCCGAGGTGATGGTATGGCTATCGACGACAGTCCAAAAAGTGCCGTTGTCGACCAGGAAGGAATAATTGCCGCTACCGTCGGTGGTCGTCGAAGTTAGATAAACATCGTCGGTGCCGTTCGCTAAGCCGTCGCCGCCGTCGGCGTACAGCTTCACTGTGACACCGCTGCGGCCGAGGTTGTTGGCATCGCCGATGGCTTGTGAGCCGATGACTCCGTCACTGCCAGCGTCTTCGAAAACATAGCCGCTCAGAGTGTAGAGCGCGGAGCTTGTCAGCGCGAATTCGCTGGTTCCGGCGAAGTTCAACACGTCGAGTTGTTCGGTCGCTGTGCCACTGACCAAGCCGCTGGCCGCGACACCTGTAAGCGTGATCGTGAACGAGCCGACTCCGCTGCCGTTGGTCGTGACGGTGCCGTTGCCTAGATAGGTTGCTCCTTCGCCGTAACCCGACGCGTCAGCGAGGGAATTCGAATAAAAATCGATCGTGTACGTTGTGTTCGCTTTGCTGTTCAATACACCAGCGATCGTCGTATTGACGCCGACTACGGTGACTGTGTTGATGACCGGATAATTCTGCAACGCGTTCGGGCCGCCGTCGCTGTCCGGTGCGGCGTCGTTGGCGGTCGCTCCATCGTTGTTTAAATCGATTGCCAAACCGCCGTTTCCGGTGATGCTGTTGCCGCGTATGACATCGTTCTGCGAAGGAAGCGTCTTGCCGGCGGTGCCGGTGTTGAAGATGGTGGTGATCTCGGCGGCGGTCAGAGCGCGGTTGTAGAGACCGATGTCGTCGATTCGACCGGCAAAATGCTGAACGTTGCCACCGTCGCGGCCGATGTTCAAAGCTGCGTTTCCAGCCCCATAGATGCTGCTGATCGTCAGCGTTGACGACGCAACTTCAACACCGTTGAGATACAGTTTGGCCAGTCCGTTGTTGAACGTCACGGCTGCGTGATACCAGTTCCCCGCTGTAATCAAGCCAGATGCCGAAGAGATCGACACATAGTTTCCTCCCCCGTTTCCGTCACTGCTGAAGTCGGCACGCAACCCGCTGCCATTACGGAATAGCGAGTATGCGTAGTTACCGCTCGGTCCCATCTTATTAACGATTTGGCCGAACCCAGCCGCTGTGGTGGTGGTATTGAACCATGCGTCAGCCGTCATTTGGGTCGTGAATTCAAGCGATGCGTTGTCAGCGACGTTGACATAGTCGTCGGTGCCATCGAAGCTGAATGCGGTGCTCGCCACTCCGGTGTAGCCCGTGCCATACGTCGCACCGTTGGTCAGAGTGCCGTTTAGGCCATTGATCAGATCGGTTGTGTTATTGTCCGCTTTCCAATATGCGACTTGTCCACTGATCTGCCCGACGCCGGTAACCGCCACACCGTCGCTGGTGTTGCCGCGAATGATGTTTGTCTGATTCGTGCTGGTACCTCCGATAATGTTATTGGACGAGTTGTACAGCTCGATCCCTTCGGCACCATTGGCGAGGTCTGCGCTGTTCGCGGCGTTGCGACCGATGATGTTGCCGTAGACAACGTTGCCCGACTTGCTGGCCGAGTTCGTCAGATAAAGCTGTCGAGCTTCTTCGCTCGTGATCGCACGGCCGAGGATGCTGAGTTCGTCGATCTGGCCGGTGAAACGATTCGTGCCGTTGTAGGCACCGATCATGAGCGGTTGAGCGCCGGTCGCGTTGTAGTTGAGAGTCGCGCGAGCATCCGCGTAGACCGTCGTCTGCTCGATGCCGTCGAGATAGACCTTCAAGTCTTCACTGCTGGTACGAGTGTCGAAATGCACCGCGAAGTGATGCCACTGCCCGTCGTCTACGGTGGCCGTGGACTGTTTCGAGTAGACATCAGATCCCGCTGCGGTATGAAACCCAGTGTAGAGCTTGTTATCCGAATAGATTTCGATGTCCCACTGAAAATCGACGGCCGTCCCTTTGTTCAACAGCACTCGCCGTGTTCCGGAACCACTTGATGTCTTGAACCAACCCTCCACGCTGAAGACCTGGCTGGCGAAGTCATACGCCGCTTCGTTCGGCAGCGTGACATAGCTCGAACCATCGAAGTTAAACGCGTTGCCGACTTTGCCTGTCGTGTACGCCGCCGTGCCGGTCCAGGTGCCGTTGTTGGTAAGGACCGAATCATTGGCGTTCGATTCTCCTTTCCACCAGCCGACCGTGTTCGATTCGACGCCGGCGCTGGCGAAGTTGATGCCGTCGCTGGTGTTGCCGCTGATGACGTTCCCCGCGCCGCTCGCCGTGCCGCCGATTGTGTTGTTGGTCGGACCGCTGGCGAAGTAGATGCCGGTGCCGTTTGCTACTGCGGACGTGCCGCCGACGTTCGTGCCGATGTAGTTCCCCGCGATCGAATTGTTTTCGGTCAACGTCCCTGTACCGAAGATGCCATACGAACTGTTGCCGCTAACGATGTTTCGCGCGGCCGACGATGTTCCGCCGATCGTGTTCGACGGAGCCTGATTCAGCACGATACCGCTTTGCTGCCAACCAACGCTGATCGCTCCGGTGACTTCAGTGCCGATCAAATTCCCTTGGACCAAGCTGCCGCGCGCGATGCCGGTCGCTTCGCTATTGGTGACAATGGTCAAACCGTTCGACGAGTTCCCGGAGATCAAATTCCCTTCGCCCGCGGTCGTGCCGCCGATCAGATTGCCCGACGAACTGTCGATGTAGACGCCATACGTCTGCGATCCGTCCGAGCGCGTCCCGGCGACATTCGTGCCGATGTAATTGCCTTGGATGAAATTGCCTCCTTTCGCTCCGCCGCCGCTGCGATAGATCGCGGCGACTTCGTCAGTCGAAAGTGCCCGCGTGTAAATGGCGGCATCGTCGATGCGACCATTCCAGTACTGTGCGCTCGCGGCCCCGTAGCCGCCAATTTGCACATTGTGTGTCCCGGTCCCAAGCGAACCGCTCGTGGCTGTTGAGTATTCAAGCACACCATCGACAAACAGCTTCATCGAAGTGCCGTCGTACGTTCCGGCGACATGATGCCAATTCCCGTCCGCGATGTTCGACGTTCCGGAAATCGACGACCACGAACCGGCGTTAAAATACAATTGAGCAATGTTGCCAGACCCTATCAGTGCGAAGACGCCCGACGAGCCTCCAGCATCCTGTTTGCGCATGATCGTGACAGTCCCGCCGCCAAACGAATTTGCCGTTCCTTCCCACCGAACCCAGGCATCGACGGTCAACTGCGCAGCTCCGTCAATCGCATTGATATCGCCCGCGTCCACGTAGTCGTCAGTGCCGTCGAACTTGAACGTCGAACCGCTGAGGCCACCGGCGACAATCGTTGCGCCATTCAACGTCCCCGTGTTACTGCCGACCGAATCGTTGGCGTTGCCGTCCGCCTTCCACCAACTGACGGCGTCCTTCGGCACGCCGTTCCCCAGTACGTCGATGCCAATGTAATTCCCGCTGATGATGTTCCGCTCGGCCGCTGTGCTGCCACCGACTTCGGTTCCGGCCGACGCGTTCAGAAACACGCCGACGCTGTTGCCGACGGTGCTCTGCGCGACGTTGTTGTAGAGCGTGGCGATTTCGGTGCCGGTGAGCACTCGGTTGTAGATCGCCGCTTCGTCGATCTTGCCAGTGAAGAGATCGTTGTTACCGAAACCAGCCCCGATCCGGTCAAGGGCGGACGAGGCGTGGTAGGTTTGCGTGGTGGTCGTATCGAGCACGCCGTCGACATAGATCTTGATCTGTCCCGAAGCTTGATCGTGGGAAGCGGCAATGAAGTGCCACTTGCCGTCGTTGACACTCGCCGTGCTGTCGTAGTTGAACCAACTGCTGTTGTAGACGTTATAGCGCACTTTGCCGTTGTGGACGCCAAAGCCGATGTAGACACCGTTTGTCGAGTCGCCAAAAACATTCTGCGCCGCGTTGCCCGCGTACGTCGCGGAAGCGTCGGTGCTGGTCGTGTTGATCCAGGCTCCCATCGTCAAGCCGCTGGCCAACGTGATTCGCGGCGTCGTCACGTACTGACTGGTTCCGTTCAGCGAAACCGCTTGTCCCGCGATGCCGGGCGCGAAAGTCGGGCTCCCCACGAGCGTCCCTTCGTACGACGCCGAGTAGTCATTCGCGTCTCCTTCCATCTTGTACGACGCAACCGGTGTAGCGATAATAGTATTGGTGTCGCGGGATTGAGAGGCGTAGAGGTTGGCGACTTCGGTGGCAGACAACATTCGGTTATTGAAAGAAACTTCGTCGATCTGTCCACTGAACGGAAATGCACCACTTCCTATCCCACCGATACGGACTGCGCTTGTGCCTGTCGTAAGATAGTTGTTTGCCCCACGGCTATCACCGAGAACCGTTGTTTGCTCGACGCCATCTAGATAGAGTTTTGCGTCTTCGGTTGCCGAATTGGTGTCAAAAGACATTGCGAAATGATGCCATTGACCATCGTTAACCGCCACCACTGAATTTTTTATGTAGAGCGAACTTCCAGCGGAAGTGTACATGCCGCCAACTAGCGCACCGGATGTACCTACATAAACCGTGTATTGATACTCGCCGGAGTTTCCTTTCCCAATAACGTATTGCGTAACACCCGTAGTCGACGTCTTGAACCAACCACTTACTGTTGCGGTGCTGTTGGCAAAGTCAAAATTGTCCTCGTTAGCGAGAACGACGCTATCATTGACACCGTCAAAGTTGAACGCGCTGCCGATCTTGGCGGAGGTTGTAATTGTTGTGCCGTTCGTCAGCGTGCCGTTGTTTAGGCCGCGAGAATCGGTTGCATCCCCTTCGCCTTGCCAGTTGCTGACGAGCGAAACTTTGGCGGCGGATTTACCAGAAAGTCCCGCGTTATAGCTGGCTAACAATTCGGTCGCCGCCAACGTACGGCCATAGAGTGCGACTTCGTCGATCTTGCCATCGAAACGACTGGCAGGCGAACCTGAGTTCATTTCAGCGCCGATGGTCAAAATCGATGTATCGTAAGTTACCGTTCCCGTGGCCGCATTGCTGGCGACTTCAACGCCGTTGACATAGAGCCGTATGTTTGCCCCGTCATAAGTTCCTGCCACGTGGTACCAGGAGCTGGTCGAGAGAGTTGTGGTGCTGGTGAGCGATTGTACCGCTACATTTGATGAGGTCGTGTAGAAAATTGCGAGTCGTCCGTTGCTCAACCCGAGCCAATAGCTCTCGCCTAAGCCACCATTCAGTTGTCCTTTGGAAAGTATAGCGTCGAAGCCTGAAATTGTGTCCGTGTTAATCCACGCATCGATCGAGAAATTAGTGGTCGGTTCGAGAATGTTAGCGTCTGCAACTGAGATGTAATCATCCGTTCCGTCAAACTCGAACCCAGTTCCAACGATTCCGGTCACGTAGGTGACTCCATTGAGCAGCGTTCCGGTATTCGCGCCAACGGAGTCGTTGCCGTTGTTCTCTCCCTTCCACCACGCAAGTGCTCCTTCGATGGCATCGCCGCCGGTTGGCCTGATACCGATGTAGTTCGCATCGATGTTGTTCAGCCCGCCGGTGGTCACCAGGATACCGCTGCCGGAAGCATACCCGTTGATCGCAAATCCTTTAATGGTCGATCCGCCACCGGCGCTGCCGATACTGAATCCGCTGGTGCTGGCTCCTGCATTGCTGCCATCGATTTCGATCACCGGCGAGCTGATGTACTGCGACTGCGTGCTCGCGTCAATAATGACCGCTTCGGTAATCGTCGGCAGCGCGCTGGTCGGCGTGATTGTAAAAACGCCGAGCTGATTCTTGTTGTAGCCGCTGTCGCTGGTCGCGATGTTGAAAGTGATAGTGTCCGTTCCAGGGATCGCGTTGGCATCGGTGATGGCTTGCCGCAGCGAACCGGCACCTGAGTCATTCGTATTCGTAACCACTCTGGTGAATCCGGCAATCTTGGCAACGAACCCCTCGGTGCCACTGCTAAATGCATTTACTGGAGATCCCCAAGTTGCAAGACTGGAGCCTGCAACATAGGCAGTTCCGATCGAATCGACGGCAACACCATAAGCGATGTCCGTGCCACTGGCACCAAGGAATCCATGCGCGACGTATACACCGCTCGTGTTAAGTTGTACGACCAACCCATCGGGACCACTGCTGGTATATGCTCGCCACGGTGTGCCCCAGGTCGTATTGCCGTCTCCCGCCAGATAGACACCCCCAAAGGAATCGATCGCTATGGAGAGTGCTTCTTCGCTGCCGCTGGTACCAACAAACGTATTCCATTGCAAAGTTCCACTGGAATTAATTTTCGCGGCGACGGCATCGTTGCCACTATTATACGCGGCAACGGGGGTACCCCACGTCGCTGAGCTTACGCCAGCGACGTAAGCGTTACCGCTGGTGTCAACGGCAATACCGTAGAGGAAATCATTCCCCGAACCGCCCAAAAAAGTATTCCAGCTCAATGCGCCGGCGCTAGTAAGCTTGACTGCAGAGCCATCGTAACCGCTGGTATAGGCACTCAAGGGGGTTCCCCAAGTTCCATTGCTGGATCCAGCCAGATAGACGTTGCCGCTTGAATCGACGTCAATTCCTCTCGCGTCATCAATTCCGCTGCCACCTAGAAACGTATTCCAAGTTAATGCACCGCTGCTATCCAGTTTGACTGCGATGGCATCTGTCGAACTGGAATAGGCCCGCACTGGTGATCCCCAAGTCGCATCACTGTTCCCCGCAAGAAAGCTGTTTCCACTGGAGTCAATCGCGATGGCGTACCCGAAGTCCGCGCCCGATCCACCTAGAAACGTATTCCACTGCAACGTGCCGCTAGTATTGATTTTCGCGGAGAATGCGTCGCTCGTTCCTCCACCGTACGCGCGCACCGGAGAGCCCCAAGTCGCACTGCTATAACCGCTGACAAACACATTGCCACTGGTGTCCACAGCAATTCCAGTGGCGTCTTCTACTGTGCCTGACCCACCGAGGAAGGTATTCCATTGCAGAGTGCCGTTGCTGTTCAATTTGGCGACGAACGCATCATTGCCAGTGCTGAATGCCCGCACGGGTGAACCCCAAGTGGCACTACTGTAACCTGCCAAATAGACGTTACCGTTGGTGTCAACCGCAATGTCATTTACAACATCGGTTCCACTGCCGCCGACAAACGTATTCCAAGTCAGCGTCGGGTCGATCACCAATTGATAGTTCGCGTCATAGTCGCCGACCACGAATCCAACTTCATCGTTATCGATCAGTCGGAACTCGACATCGACGTAGTGACGCACGCCGGCGATATCTTGCCAAGCAACCGGGGCCGACTCGGTCAACGTGCCATGCTCGAAGTGCATGACCAGATTGCCATGCTCATCGAGACCAAGATCGCGGTTATATCGCAATTGGATGTTGTCGACGCTGACACCGGCATCAATGTAGTAGGTGCTCTTGAGCAGCGTGCTGGCATCCGATTCAAACACCGCGTCGATGCCCGACCACACGTCGGTGTAAAGAACGTTATGGTAACTGTCGGAGGTAGTATCGAGTAGGCTTCCGCCGGTCCCAGCCTGTTGTGAAACCTGGGCAATCAAGTTTGCGCTGACGAATTCAACTTGCAATAAATGGTCGAGTCCGCCAACGATGTAGGCGTCGTCATAGAAGGCGACGATTTCTCCCGATGAGGCAGAAAACTTGATGGTTGAACACTCATCGCTGGCGGTGGCGGTATGCGCAATAGTAGACTGAGTTGCATGAATCGTGGAGACAGGGGACTCCCAATCTCTGACGAGGGCCTTCGAAGCCGTGTCTTCGATGCTGGCCGCCACATCCGCTTCGATGCCTGCGACCAGAATGTTGGTGTCGGAAACGGATGCATCAATCAAGTCAGATGGTCGGGCGGCCGCAAGATTCGGTGCAGCGGAATTAGAATTAGTTTGCGTTGTATTTACCAAGACTGCTGATTCGTCCGTCACCCATTCGCCAAGCATTTGCTGTAGTTCAGGGTCAACGGGTTGAACCGAGGCGTCAGGTGTACCGTCAACAAAAAACTCGACCGGCATCATCGTTGCGCTGTAGTAGATGCGTGAGTCAAGGACGGCGAGGTCAAGTTCGTGTAGTTTGTGGCGTTGGCCCTGTGCATGGCGCTCCTTCAGCCACTGACGCACTCTTTGCCTCAGGCCCCAGAAGTTCTTCCATGTTTGCGATTGATCCGTCATCGCTCGCCTTTTTTAACACGCCACCGAACAAGATTCGTTGGAAATCGACTGCATCGACTACAACGATTGCGCTGTCAAAGCGCATGCATGTGGTCGGTCTCCTCATCTTCCACTAGATCGGAACGCCGACTAGATTGCCGAAGAACAAAGATAATTGGTCTAGTGAATAGCCAGCAAACGCGGAAAACTTGCGGAATTTAACGATAGTATTGCTTCTGGTTATCGCAGTTCATCGGACAGAAGGCGAGCGGCAGATGGGAATTTACCAAGACAAAAGCGAGTACAAGCCCGAAGCGCAAGCGAGTGCGTCAATCCTGGCACACACTCGCTTGCGCTTCGGGCTTGTATTGGTAAGAAACAATCTGCCGTTCGCCTAAGCACACTGATGGGCGGCACGGGCTAATGGTGCCGCGCAAATCTGCGAAGTGGCAGAGTGGCTATAGCTACTTGTCGACCTACAGGTTAAAACGTTTCCATGTTGGCCAGGCTAAATTAAGGCGAGCGCGATTGAGGCTTGATGGGTCGGCCGCAAGCGATGGTTCGACTTTCGAGCGTCTGGTCACCAATGTGTTGTCTGCAACAATGCGAGACTCGTTAAATCAGCGTATGGATAAGAGATGAAACCGTTCGCGAGCTTATTGTTTTTTTCGGTCCTTGTGATCGTCAGCGGCTGCGCTCGCAATCAGGACTATCCATCGCAACCCATTACGCTGGTTTGTCCTTGGTCTGCGGGTGGTGGAACGGATCGCGTCTCGCGTCAAATTGCGGCTCAATTGGAACGCGAAATGAGCGTACCAGTCAACGTTGTCAATGCCACGGGCGGTTCCGGCGTAACCGGTCACACTCGCGGGGCTCTAGCGAGGCCCGATGGCTATACCATCACGATGATGACTGTGGAACTGAGCATGTTGCATTGGCGCGGACTGACGAACATTTCGTACCAAGATTTCTCGCCGATTATTCAGCTCAATCGCGATAGCGCGGCAATCTTTGTCCAAGAGAATAGTCCATACAAGCGACTGGCAGATCTTGAAGAGGCGATTCGCGCCAATCCAGGCAAACTGAAAGCGAGCGGCACAGCTCAGGGTGGTATCTGGCATGTAGCGGTGGCTGGTTGGTTGAATGCTTGCGGACTGAAGGGTGACGCCGCAAACTGGATTTCGATCAATGGTGCCGGCCCATCTCTGCAGGAACTGTACGCTGGTGGAGTTGACTTCGTCTGTTGTGCTCTGCCAGAAGCGGAGGCCATGGTCTCCAGCAAGAAAGTGCGCAGCTTGGGCCTGATGGCTGAACAGCGGCTAGCGCAATTCAAAGACGTGCCCACATTTCGTGAACAAGGCCGAGACTGGTTGATCGCGGGTTGGCGAGGCATCGGTGTGCCCAAGCAAACTCCTGCGGACAGAATCGACAAACTCTCCAAAGCGTTGCGAAAAGTGGCGGCTAGCGACGAGTTCACCAAGTTCATGCAGAATGCTGGTTTCGATATTTCCATCGAACTGACGGAGCAGTATGTTGCCACGCTTGCAGCACAAGACGACCTGTTTCACGGAATTCTGGCCAGCGATGCGTTTGAGCATGTTAGCGCCGAGCATTTTGGATTGATGGTCTTTCCAGGTGCTACAGGCATGTTGTTGATCCTCGCGGTGTGCTGGATCGCTGTGAATGATCGGCAGCGCAAGAAAATTCAATTTCGTATTCAATCTCGCGCTGGACTGAACGTAATCGCCGTTGTGTCAGCGATCGTCTTGTTTATCGTCTTGGTCGAGCCGCTGGGTTTTGTACTGACAACGGCGCTAATCTTGTTGTCGCTCTCGTTGGTGTTGCGAGTTCGATATTCGATAGCACTGGCGACATCCTGTTTGACGAGCATCCTGATCTATCAAGTGTTTGCGGCCGTCTTGCGAGTGCCGCTGCCGCGCGGAATTCTAGGCTGGTGAAAATCGAAGATGAGTGATGCTTTAGTCCAAGCTGTCAACAATGTCTTGCTCGACCCAATGGTTTGGGGCATCATCATTGCCGCTGCCATCTACGGAATATTCATCGGTGCGATGCCAGGCTTGACCGCCACGATGGGAGTTGCCCTGTTTGTGCCGATGACCTTTTGGTTGGACCCAGTGCCAGCGTTGGCGGCGATCGTGACGATGGTGGCCTGCGCAATCTTTGCGGGCGATATCCCTACGACTCTCGTGCGCATTCCTGGTACACCGGCCTCGGCGGCTTACGCTGACGATGCTTATGGAATGAATCTCAAAGGACGCGCTGGGCCGGCGCTGGGGATCGCGCTCTGGTTCAGCGTGGTTGGTGGGCTGTTCGGTTCAGTGGTGCTGATATTGCTTGGACATCAGTTAGCTAAGATTGCGGGATGGTTCAGTGTATCGGAATATTTTTGGTTGTATCTAATGGGGTTGAGCTGTGCGGTAATCGTCGGCCAATCGTCCGTACTACGAGCCGTTATCGGGTTACTGTGCGGATTGCTATTGTCAACCGTTGGGCTCAGCGCCGTGCATGGCCAGGCTCGTTTTACGTTTGGGCAACCCGAGCTGTTTCAGGGAATCAACTTTATACCTGCGATGATTGGTTTGTTCGGTGTATCGGAAGTTCTGAGGAACGCGATGAACATGGAAAGCCAAACGTCTCTGCCTGCGGCAATTCGAGTTCCTAAGTACCAAGGAATTATTCGTTCGGCGATGGTGTTGTTTGGTCAACGGATTCCGGCTTGGATTCGTTCGAGTGTGATCGGTACGTTGATCGGAATCCTACCCGGAGCTGGTGCGGATATCGCCGCTTGGGTGTGTAGCGCAACTTCGAAACGGTTCAGCAAGACTCCGCAAGAGTACGGAAAAGGATCGGCAGAGTGTATCGCGGATGCCTGTTCCGGTAATTCGGCGTCATTGGCCGGAGCATGGATACCAGCACTAGTGTTTGGTATTCCAGGAGATTCCGTCACCGCGATCGTGATCGGAGTTTTGTATATGAAGAACCTCAAGCCTGGTCCAGAGATTTTTGAAGCGCAGGGCGGGTTAGTCTACAGCATCTATTTGATCTTTCTGGTGGCCAATCTGATCATGCTGCCTATCGGCCTGGTGGCAATTCGCGTGGGTGGTTTGGCGATGAGCATTCCACGTCCGATCTTGCTGCCAATCATTCTCATCTTTTGCATCGTCGGTTCTTATGCCGTAAACGCAAGCTTATTTGATGTCGGATTGATGCTGGCCTTTGGGCTCATTGGTCTCGTTTGCGAATTCTGGCGCATCTCAATCGGTGCGATGGTCTTGGGGATCATCTTGGGTGGTCCGCTGGAAGAACGATTTGTCCAAACGCTGAGTGGCAGCCATAGTTCGTTGTTAGGTTTTGTCGATCGTCCCGCAGCAGCAATTCTCGCAATCATTTGTGCAGCCCTCTGGACAGCGGCCGCGATTTCAGCCCTGCGGACGCGCGAGCCCGCAGATGAGAGCAACCTTGCGTGATCGATCGCGCGCGGATCAAGCCGTTTTATCGCGTTTCATTTTGTCGAGCAATCGACCGGGGCTGCCCATCATGTTGTAGCCACCGTCGACATGCATCGTTTCGCCAGTCATGCCATCGCTGATACTGCTCAACAGAAATGCACCGGTGCGGCCAACTTCTTCATGGGATACGTTACGTCCCAGTGGAGCCATGTGTTCGTACAAGTGGAGCATTTCGTCAACACCAGCAGCGCGGCCCGCCAAAGTTCGCAACGGACCGGCGCTCAGCGCGTTGACACGTATTCCGGCTGGCCCCAAATCGTATGCCAAGTATCGGACTGTGGCTTCGAGCGCTGCTTTGCAGATTCCCATCACATTATATCCAGGGACACATTTCTCGCCGCCAAAGTACGTCATCGCGGCGATCGATGCGCCTTGATTGAGAATTCCGCGAGCAGCATTGGCGACCGCGATCAAGCTGTAACAGCTTACGTCCATCGCCATCTTGAATCCCTCCCGGCTGGTTTCGATAGTGTCGCGAGCCAAATCATTGCGGTCAGCAAAAGCAATTGAATGCAATAGAAAATCGATCTTGCCGAAATGTTCAGCGGCAGTCTGCATCACTTGGGCGATGTTCGAATCCTGTTGAACATCGAGCGGGACGAGGAACTTTGCCAGCTCGCATTTGTCGGTCAACTGGCTGACTCGCCTCCGGTTCCGTTGGCGTTCGTCATCCTCGCGGTCCGGCAAATGGGTAAACCCACATTGGCCGCCGCCAGCCATGATCTGTTGCGCGATGGCCCAGGCGATCGAATTCTCATTGGCGACGCCGAGAATCAGGCCCTTTTTTCCTTCAAAAGAGATCATAAATCTATCCGTTCTGTGCTTGAGTTGCTTGATTGGTCAGCGTCAGATTCTTCGAGAATCGATTTGCTGGACTAGTGCAAAGTCACAATTAGATTTTTTGGGTAGCGGAAGCCGTCAAAGCATGCGTATTGGGTCCGACAGACCTCAACCGATATTGAACGAAAGTACGAAAGATTGAACGAAAGTACGAAAGCCTTGACGGCTTCCGCTACCCAATAATTTGGTTGCACTAGGATAGTCGTCGCACGAGATTCTGCCTACCTCAGTTACTGGGCGCGACGCGATACGCGGATTTGCCGGGAATTGTGGTTCGAATGGCAAGCAACTTGGTGCCACAGGTCACGAACAGCGTCTTCAGGTCTTTCCCGCCAAAGGCGCAATTCGTAACAGTATCTTCAGGAGTTTCGCGAAACGCCAGCAGTTTGCCCGCTGGCGAAATGACGTGGATGCCCGGTTTGGTGTCCAGGGTTTCCGAAGTATTTCTTGGTTTGTGAAGGCCAGCGGCCACGTAGAGATTGCCCGCTTCGTCGATGCGCATGCCGTCACCACTGCGCCCTGGGTAGAAATCGATCAGCATGCGACCATTTGCTACCGATCCATCGTCTCGTAAATCATACACACGAATATCGCGATGGAGGTTGGCATCTGGATGAGCTTCGATAACGTACAGTTTCGAATTATCGGGAGATGTCACCAAGCCGTTAGGCATATGGACGTCTGGCCAAGCCAAGATCTGATCGACTTTGCCGTCCGAATCGATGCGATAGACCGCCTTGGTATTCTCGCCCGCAACATCCTCCGACGCCGTGCGTGAACTGAAGTACACTCGGCCTTTGCCATCCAAGCAAAGATCGTTCGGTTTGGCCAGCAATTTTCCACCAAACTTGTCCGCGATAACCGCGATCTTGCCAGTCTTCGCATCCGCACGCGTAACGCGCCGCGTACTCCCTTCGCAGGCTAGCAGGCTTCCATCGGGCGCGAAACAAAGCCCGTTGGTCTCATTGCTGCCAGCTCGAAATAGGCTCAACTTCTTGGTTTGCGAATCCCACTTTAATATCTTGCTGACCGGTACGTTGGTAAATAAAAAGTTCCCATCTCCGTCTCCCGCTGGACCTTCGGTAAAAACCTCCCTGTCTTCAATCGTCGCCAGAATTTCAACTTGCCCAAGATACTTGTCTGACTCCAGTCTCGAGTAATCAGTAGGCTTGGCAAGTGTTGTTCGTTGACAAACCAGCACAGCGCACGCGGCGCACGCAAGTGCAACGCCACGCAGAAAACCGCGACGAATGATTCGATTCGCGTTCATCGAAACAGCATTGGGGCCAGTCAACTTCTTCATCGGAGTTCCTCGCGGTAATAGTAAGAGTGAGCACGGTAGTCACTAATGGTTGCGCGAGATCATTCATTTGTCAACTTGCTCGCTGCCACCTTCGCTAAGGATCGGCACAGAAATAAGTGTCGCCTTTCGCTCCTCGAAAGTGCGTACTTTCGCGGTGCGAAAGGCGACAATTCGGACATTTTATTTCTGCGCCGGTCCTAAAATGTCACGTGTTCAACGTGTTTCGAATTTTCAGTTTTGCGGCCAGAAGCGAAAAAAGACTCTCCCATTGGATGCACTATTTCGGTCCAATTATTCCTGTTTCCATTCAAGGTTCCCGGTTGCCAAAGTTGTCGTGGAGGCCCAGGTCGATAGGATCGTGCTCGTTGACGCGGAGGATCAGCCGATCGTCGCATGCCAACTGGAACCGCGCGGTGAAATCTTTGGAAGCGTGCAAAATGCACCGGGCCGACGCCGCGCCAACATCGAATACGCCGACGCCACGCTTTTCGGGCCGATGCACGTGTCCGAAGTCCACAAAGCCGTGCGTCGCCAACCGGCTGGTCCATCCCTGAGGGTCAAAGGTCTGCTGCGGCAAAGGGGGCGTGGCAACATCGAGGACCAGGTTCAACCAGCGGCCGCTGTCGGATCTAGGCCGTGGTTTTTCCTCGTCGTGCAGCCAACAGCTTTTCAATCCAGGCGCGGTCAAGTTCTTTGAGCGGTGGGCTTGGGTCGATGCTATAGTCAATATCGTCGTAGCGGCCATTGCGGTAGCAACGATCGATGATTGCCTGCAGATCCAGCGGGACATCTTGATCGGTTTCGCGCAAGGGAATCTTGATCGTTGGCAGTGGTCTGTCGAGCGGCACTGCGTACAGCTCGAAATAGCCGGGCTTCCATCCGCGAGTGACGCAGACACTGTACGTCGTTTGATGCGATTGTGGCACAAGCCCCTTGGAAACCGCTAGCACTCGTTTGCCACCGCGCAATAAGTCAATTTCCACCAGATTCACGGTCGCTCGGCGAATTTCGCGTTGTTTTTGAAGATACTTTTCCTGACCATCGCCCGCGTACTTGTTCGACGCGCTCAGCAACTCGATCACTGTCACGACACGATTCCCTGACCCGACATCGATAATTTCGATGAAGCCCTCCGTCGGTGGCTCGGGGTCGCCGTAGATAATGATCGGTTCGGTGTCGGAACGTTCCTTGGCCAACGTAGCGACTGTGGAATCGCGCACGCCGCGCCTTTCGATGACATGCAAATCGGGGTACAGACTGCGCGCATCGCCTACGTCAGGTTCAACAAATACACGCTCTTCCAAGCGAGCCCGCAAACTGTTTGGTAGGTACTCTTGCATGTCATCGCATGCGTATGTCAGGAAACGATGATGCACGTCTCGCCAATGATCTTCCAAGTATGGATCCATGCCAGGAAACGGACTATTCATCGCATGCTCTTCAAATTAGTGCCTATCCACTCCAAACACGCCATGGATCAGTGGCCGATATAGTTTATTGTAATGGTTATGGTGTTCGCACACCAAGCCCAAAGATGTTGGAAATCGTTCCCTTTCCGCTCACAAGCAGCATGTCCAGTTCAGACATACTTTTCAGGTGCCTACCCACTGCTGCCGGATGATCTGAAGTTTAAATACGACCGACCGCACCGCGATTCCTAGTTGAATCGCAATTTCCTGGTTCGTATTCCCATCCCGGCCGAGGTTTTGTCGATCATTTCTTCAAACACGGATTCTCCGCAAACGAGTCCTCCGCCGCATTTGGACTCGCGACGAACGTCGACGGAAGTCGCGACCGATTTGGCAATAGATCAGCTTCCTAAAGAGGATCGGCCTTGCTTGCGCGACGGGCTGGTACCGGTGGATATCGCCGTGATGGGCGTCGATCGCAAGGACGAAGGTAGAAGCGAGAATTCTGCTGTCGAATCGGTGCCTCAATTCATCGTGCTCTAGGCGAACCCGCTACCGTCAATGAGCAACGACGATTGGTCGTCGATGCTAGTGAAAGTGAAATTGAGGCGTAACAAAACGAATTGACGAAACAGGGATTCGTTTTCCTCGCAATCACTGATTTGTGCTTGGGGAACGGGAGAAATAGTAGAAAAATGGTCGCATGCAATCGTCCGCGATGCAATAGTTATTTTTCTACTCCCATTTTTCTACCAACCTCCTCCTGATTCGCGTTGGAGATCGTATGGCCATCAACGATATCCATAATCCCTGTCGGATTCTGCCTTAGGTCGCGTTGCAAGCGGAATAGACGCATGTGGCTTTTCCTATTTCCTTCTCCTTGTGCAGTCGACAAGGCTGACGCCGGATCTAGCTCGTTTTTCAGACGGGCTTTTTCAAAGATATCCTTTACGCCAAAGTCAGAATTAACGAAGATCCAATCGTGATTCTTGTCGTTGAGCAGCGTGTCGACTGCCGCATCGTCAAAGGTGTTTCTAGGATTGGTCTCCGAACGTAAGAACGTGCTGCCATTGAGACCACCCGCGGTTGTACCGAGCAAGTGATCGACTCGCTTTTTGAACGAACCATTGGATGTCCATTCACGCTGGATGTCCTGGAGGGCTGCTTCATTATTCTCGAAATCGCTATACCCAGCTATCAGAATATTTTCGTCTTTGCCACCGAACAGTAGGTCACGATCAAGCCCTCCAATGAGAATATCCCTGCCTGTACCGCTCCTTAGATCATCGTCGCCTGCTCCACCGATCAGTATGCTGTTGCCCTTTCCGCTGACAAGCAGGTCGTTACCGTCGCCACCCATTAGCCATGTATCCACCTTGATGTCGTCATTCACTTTGATGGAGTCATTGCCTGCCTGACCGTAGACAACAATCCGGCTGGTTGGCATTGCGAAGGAACCGTCGAGCATTCCGTTAATAAAAACGTCCAAAACTTGGTTCTTTCCATTGCCTCGCGATTTGACTTCAATCAGATCGTCGAGGTTTGAACCTTTGACAATCAACATGGTCCGACCTGGGTTCAAGGGATCCGAAACAATGTCTGACACGGCAATGCGTATCACGTGCGTGGCCACAGTCCCTTCTGCACCGTCTTTGTCGATGGCTACAACAGTTATCGTGTAAACACCGCGATGGAGGTAAACATGGTTGAGCGTTGGCCGAAGGATTCCCTGAACGAGCTCGGGCACGGAGCCGTCACCCCAATTGACTCGGTAAGTAAAGCCGCTGGCTTGATCGATACTCGATGGGTCGACTGCGGCCATTTGAACTGCGATCGGTTCATTGGGCGCGCCTTTTTCGGGGGCGGACATGATCGTGGTTTGTGGAGCTGTGTTTTGCACATCCACGGAGAACAGGGCGCTCGCGGTCACCGAGAACCTCGACGCCGTCTCCGTTGAGATCGCTTCAAGCCTCAAATCGAATCGCCCATTGTCCCTCACGACAATGAAGATCTGGCTTAATTTGCTTGAAGGAATCCGCCAAGTGCCGTTACCTAAGTCGACTCCGATACTTCGGTTGCTCTCATTTACAAAGGAAGCAATGCTTGGAACATCGTGAAGCAGAATGTCAAGTGACTCGGATCCGTCTGTATCGGCGAGAGAAGCGGTCAGGAGCAATTTGATGAGAGTTCCTTCATCTCCGGAAACACCTTCAGCCGTAACACGAGGTGCATCCGTTACTGGATTGACGACGACGGAGACCGTTGCGACAGATTGGTCATTATTAACATCGCGAACTGTGTATTGAAACTGAGTATTTCCGGAAAAATCTGCAGATGGTGTAAACAGAAACGTATCGTCGGACAGGATCGTCGGCGTATTATTGTTACGGTAAATGACGCTCCCGTTGGACGGTTGCGCGAGTAGGACGGTAATCGGCAAATCGTTTAAGCCAAAGTCATTGGCAAACGGATTGAAGGCAATGGCAATATCTTCGTTGGTTGTGATTTGGTCGTTTCTTGCGTCCGGCAACGAACCAATCAGCACTTGTTCGATATTGGTGTAGGTTACTGGCAACGGCGTAGTCAGACTTCCACTTGGAATGACTGCCGGTGCCGAAACCGAGTCGAGAATACGCAGTGTATCGCCGGGATTTGTCGTTGGATTGAGACCGTTGATGGAAACTTGTTCGACAGCGGTAATGGTTGTTGGAGTCGAGAGAGTACCACCCGCGACTTGTGTGCGGATTGTTCCCGAGCTTGCGCTCGTTGCATCAACTTCGAACAAATCCGCAGATGCAGATCCTGAGACCAAGATCAAATCCGTTCCATTACCGCCGACAAAACTAACGCCGTTTAGAAAGCTCAAATTCCCTGACACCAAGTCGATGGCCAGGGAATCGTTTCCATCTCCACCCAAGGCAGACACTTGATCGATGGACGCGCCGAGATTGAACAGCTCGGATGTAGCTGGGCTTGAAGCATGCACGACCGAGAATTGGCTGGGGTTTAACAGCATGGAATCGTTTTGGCTCGTTCCATTTACGGTTAACGTGCTGAGGCCAGTACTGCGTACACCGCCGATGATATCTGCGATGTAGTTTCCGGTTGGAGTCGCAGTCGCGTTCACTTGGTTTGAGCCCTGTCCGATATTCAGTGTCAGTCGGTCTCGCACGCCACCTGCGGACGTCGTCAGCGGTGCAATCCGATCAACGTTTATAATGTCGGAACCATTGTTCGCATTGATCGTTGTAGGTCCCTGCAAAGCAGTTTGGGAGAGCGAAATCGTATCTGCTTCGGTACCGGTCGAAAACGTTATTGGTCGCCCGACAAAAGTTCCGGCGGCATTGATAACGCTACCTACAGTTGGATCGGCATTTCCGAAGTCAGCCACGACACCTACGACAGTGCCTTGAACTAGACTTCCAACGCTCGAACTAAAGTTGTCGCCTGCGTTCAACTGCACTGGGCCGGCATTAGCGATCACTTGGGCAGATGCCAGGATCAAGTCACTGCCAGTCGCTGCGGTATCCGATACATCGACTCGAATGCTACCGGTTGTACTGCGAGCTTCTGCTAGCGTCATACTTCCCGACGTTTCCGAAAGGAATAGACTTCCACGAGCAGTCGCTCGCACGGAACCGGTTGCGGAGATAGCTGAGTTGACCTCCAATGCGTTAGTTGTGGTGCCGATGCTGGGGGCTGGATTGGTGGTCGCATTATTGGCAACCAGCGAAATACTGTTACCGACAACGTCAGCATCGGGATCGGATACTCCCTCTAGAATCGAACCAGTGGCGGCGGTTAGCGATACACTGCCGCTACTGCTTACCAACCCAAGATTCATGTTGCCGTTTGTTTCCACCAAGAAAATGTCCCCGGTTGCCGTCGCGTTCAAACGTGAAGTCGAATCCACATCGACCGGTGCGGCCGCAGTTCCGATCAGGGTTGCTGCATTCAAATGGACATTCAGGCCGACCACGTCGGCGGCGGCGTCGGTCGGCGAGACTATGATCGAATTATTCGAATTCAGAGTCACATTGCCTTGAGTTGTCGTGATAGCCCCGATCCTCATAGCCCCAGAGGTTTCCGAAAGGGTGATATCTCCATTCGTCGAGACATCTATGGTTCCACCCCCGACGTCAGTTCCAGCGTTAACTCCCATCTTGGGCCCGCTGAGTTCTGCTGCCGGAAGATTGGCTACGACACTAGAGCCTTTGATAAGATCGAAATTCCAAGTGCTTGCGACAGGTGCTGGACTGGTACTTATCCCCAACACGCCAAGATCGACAAACGGAAACTCCTCCGTTGTTTCGAAGTGTGCTCGCACTAAGGTGATGTCATTTTGTTTTATTTCGTTTACACGCAATAACGGCAAGACCGATGGCGATTGAGTTTCCTGGACGCTCGTATGGAGCAATACGTTGCTAGATGAATTGGTTGCGACAATATTCGACGCGTCGATGGTTACAGGTGTAGTTGTCTGTCTAATACGAGCGATCAGATCCAAGGCTATCGATCCGACAGCGTTTACATTCAAATCCTCCTGTCGTCCATCGCTGACAATGATCTCGACAGGCAGCCGCCCGGCAATCGTTCCCACACTACCGTTGGCTTTTAATTGAGCAACATTGGTGACGAGTTTTACGTTGCCAGTACTCGCTCGAATGAGATCGCCAACGGAATCGATCGTCGATTCACCGACTGGGTTGTTGATGACTCCACTTAAGGTGATCGAAGGCGTTCCGCTCTTGGAATTGTTCTTAATGACGATCTGCGTATCGCCGTAGTCCTGAAAAACGTCGAAGGCAAGGTGATTGCTATTGGGTACATCGATTACTACGTCGGGTGTTGCGGAGCTGATGACGTTAATGTTTCCGATTTGCAGAGGCTTGTTCGAGCTGTTTTGAATGAGCACTTCGTCGAAAGCGCGATCGATGGTGAAACTCCCTAGCGTTCCGGTTATGGAAGCGTCTTCGCCAGCGTTAATCAACGGAACTTCAAACAACACATTCCCAAACGCGCTGGTGTTGTTGATTGAATTGACGACGATCGTCGGAGCAGCAACATTGCCAAGAGTGCCGGTCGGATTTGCCAATGTGCCGTCGGTGTCGTTGATCGTAACACCCGTCGCAGTCGTGACATTTGCGGCAGTGGATCCGTTGGCCTCCACGATCAAGGTTGGAGAGTCGGCACCTTTGAGATAGACGTCCGCATTCCAAACGATGTTGCGGTCTCGATCGAAGGATGACGTAATGTTGCCAGAGCCTTGGCGAATGGCTCCGTTTTCGGTCGAAGTCGCTTGGAAAAGAGTGACATCCGTATCGGTTCTGACGGTCAAATTGCGGGTTCGAATCGACGACCGGTCAAAGGCTTCAATTCTGGAAAGCGAATCTTGACGAATGACTACCAGGGCAGCAGGGTTCCCAAAGACACCATCTTTATCTGAAGTAGATTCGACCTGCATTCTTAGATCAGAGCCTGTACCTTGCAGCGACTCAATGGTCGTGTTCGTCGCGTCGATGATCGAATCGCTATGAAGCTTGACGTTGGAATCACTGTGGAGTTCACCGGTCGACGTCGAAGTCACAATGACGGCTGCCCCAGCAGATCGAGCATTTGCATCGGATTTGAGATTGATGTCGGTCACGTCTGAAATGAGCACAACATTGGGTGCCGTCAGGGTAGAGAACGCCCCAACGGAGACCAAGGATTGTGCAGGAGCAGCGGCTGTTCCAAGCTTTGTGCTTGAGGTCGCGTGCGAATCAGCCGCTAGGCCACCGGTATTTGCGTGTGCATTGGCGCCGAATCGTTCCGATGCGTCGCTTGGATCATTTGTCTCTCGAGAACCAAACTCGGCCTCGTCGATTTCACTCTCTATAGTGAGCGTATTGCCAGCTTCGATATCAACATTTGCATCCACAGATGCTTCAAGATTGTAGTCGCCCACGATTGTTGAATGCGCATTGGCAATGGGAACGGCGGCGACGGCGCGAGAGTGTGCAAACGCGTCTCCATCTTGGGACGAATCAACGCGTAGCGTGAAATTGTTTTCAGCGTCGATGTTGGAATGCGATGCCCCTTGTCCACCCTTCACAGTTGCTAAAACCGTATTCTCCATATTCACAAGCGCATCCGCATTTCCACGTGCGACCAGGCCGCCACTCACATTCCGAGCGACCGCCGCTGTGTTGCTATCCGCTTCCGAGCTGATGGTAATATTGACGGCAGATATATTTACCGCTCCACCGACTTCGGTTCGCACTGTTGGCTTATAAAAACTCGAAGAATCCGAACCGACCAGTCCGATTAAGGCGCCGCCGGACCCTTTCGCATATGCGGTCGAAATCTCGTCTGCGTCCATTGCTTCCGCTTCCGGTATGTCCATGGCGACAACGGATGGGCCGTTTCCATCGCCGAAGTTTGCGCCAATGTCGACCAAGCTACCGGCGGTGATTGTCGTGCTCTTTACATCTGCGTTCACACTCGGATTCACCGTGATGTTGGCTTCGGATTTTCCGGCAGAAAACAAAGCGCCGATCGAAGTACCTTTCGCAAAAGCATCGGCATCCGCTTCTTGGTCTGCGATGATTCTGACGTAGTCCGTTACATGGATCGTCGAACCATTCACGAACACAGAGCTGTTGTGCTCTGGCAAATCAACTCCCGGGATAATGATGCGACCGCTGCCGATCCCACCCAAACTCGGACGAGCGCCTTGAGAAATCGAGGCTTCCGAAGTTGTAGCATTACCAGCTAAAATACCACCCGTCGCGGCTCGACCTTCGGAGACGGCTCGATCGATAGACATCGATCGCACATCCAAACTAGTGGCATTGATCGTGCTATTGGATTGTATTCCGGCGCCGGCAATTCCAGCTACATCTGCGTCGGTCTGCACGCCTCCGGCACCCAATAGGCCAATGGTTAGCGAACCTCCAATCGAATTCGCGTTGTTGGTCGAATCTGCGTTTACCTTGACCGCATTTTCGGCAGTGATCGAAACACCATCGAAGATGAGCGCGTCGACAACAGGACTGGACTCGCTAAAGGCGCGGGCGGTATTGCCAGCAATAGCGGCAGCCGCTCCTGCCTCAGCTTGTGCGAACGCTCCTCGCTCGAAAGTAATTGTCGTACCTCCAGGAAGCGCTGTTATCGATGGCTTGTTATGTTGTGCAAGAACTGCGACATCTCCGCCTGAGTTGATAGTCGTTCCTCGCCCTACTGCTGCCTCTACTTCCGGTGAAACAGTGGCTGTCGATCGACTGAACCCGAGCGACGCGCCAGCCGCCAATTGAATCCCAAACAGTTCAGCGTTTGCGTCGCTGTTCGAAATGGCACTGACTTCCACGTCGCCACTAACGGTGATGAAGGAATTCGATGATGAAGTTCGGCTTCCCAGCGAGGCTTCGATCGACGGCGTTATTTCAGCGGTTGCAAAATTGAGAGTTGCCGCGCCAACTACTCCGGCTGCCAACGCCTTAGCATCTGCATTCACCGTGGTAGTACTATTCGAGTCCACTGACAAGTTGGCGACTGATTTTCCTGGCTGACTCCCGATGTGGACATGGTCGCCCACCAAAGATGATGTGTTCCCATCTGCCACTACTTTGGTAACCGTTACACCCGCAGCGCCGCCGACCGCTAGTGCACCCTGTCCGGTCGATCCGTCCAGCGTTGTGATACTAGTTGCATCCAAATTAACCGAAGCGGCTTGTTGGATGGCTGTATGCGTTCCACTCGATCCATCGATGCGAGCTGTCGTTGAACTATCATCGCGAATGGAAGTAACCGCTGCACCTAATGCCCCACCTAAAGCTCCTTGGCCAGAAAAACTTTTTCCTTCAGTATCGTTGTTGAAGCGCGATTTGATGCTGACACTGTCCGCGTCTTCAAGAGTACCAGCGAAAAAGGCATCGGTTTTGAAGTGAATTCGTTCGACATTTACTGCTGCACCGACTGCGGCAACGGCTGCGGCCGAAGCGGAACCGGCGAAGCTGCTTAAATCTACATCGGTCGTCGCGTGGACACTGATATCGTCACCAGCCGCCAGTACTGCGCCTGGGCGAATCTCGGCGACTGTCCCCGTTGCATCCGAGCTGTTGAACAAGTCAGTCGTGATCTGGGCACTAGTCAACGTATTCTGAGCAAGTGAGTCTTTGCTGGCACGAAGAATATCGGCGATCTGAGACTTTGGCGTTTCTTGTGCAGGAGGATTACCATTGACTCCGCTATACCTACTCAATCCCTGGCTGAGAATCGTACTGACACTGGCAGAAGCTGTAGCAGCTTGTTGATCGACCGATGACCCGCTATGACTCAGGCTATTCGTTGTGGTCTGGTCATCGGAATACGTCGAATCAAACTTTGTCCCCAGAGCCCAAACGGCTACAGAACCTGCAAAAGACGCTGTCGCTGCAAATCCACCGCTTACACCAAGGCTCTTGATATCCTCCTTAGCAAGTGAGTTCACCACGATATCGTTGACGGCGTGAACCGTTGCATTTGACCCAATGAAAGCAGTTGTGTCGTTGCGAACGACGCCAATGTCTACTGCACCAGCGAGTGCTCCTGAGCCAATGGCAAGCCCTCCTGCTATTGACCGGGCGTCGACTTCATTGCCTGCGATCACATGTACGGACTGCAAAGCGTTCTCGCCGGAATTTAGTGTATTGATGCTTGCACGGTCGCCGATATGAGCCGACGTGTCCGAGTCGATGACATTGACATTGATTCCGCCTGCCCCAGCAAAGCCAGCGCTTCCAGCGCCCGAGGCGGCAATGTCCAACAACGATTCTTTAGAGCTGGCTTGAACAACTACACCGCGAGTCGTTGTCGTCGACAGCGTAGAGCTACCTACGTCATTGAGCACAGTAACGTTTGCAGAGTTTGCCTTTGCATCCACTATTGCATCGTTCGCAATGAATGCTTGTGTGTCTTTGTGTATAACATTGACACCTAGCGACACGCTCACACCCACTGAAGCCCCGAAGGCTGCCGCTCCTGCAATCGTATCCAAGTCGGTGACATCCGACGCGATCACGACAACATTTCCGCCTGCGTCTACGTCAGCACCTGCATCGATAGAAGCGTACGTCGTATTATTCAAGGCAAAGACTGCAACGGAACCACTGCCACCACCACTGCCTGACGCCGAACCAGAGGCCGTCAATAGCAAGGAATCTTCTGTGGCGTGAGCTTGAACGGTGACGTCTTGCTTGGCCGATACTTGTGAGTTCTCACCGATCGAAGCATGTGTATTCATGTGAGTTGATTCGATGTTGCCCGCGGGTGCAATGGATGCTCCACCCGTTGCCGTCAAGGCTCCTGAGAGTCCTAAATGCGAATAATCGCTTGCAGCAGCCACTAGAACCGACTGGCCGATGCCCGCGGCATTCTGGTTTCCCGTGTTGATCAGCGCGTTTTCGCCGATGCGGGCAGTTGTATCCACGCGCAAGATCGCGGCTGGAGTCGATAACCCAAAGGTAAATCCGCCGCCGACACCCGCCCCGGCGATATAAGAGGCAACATCGTCACGATTGGTGGCCGTAACGACGACACCTCGACGCGATTCGGTTGCGTTGGTAGCTACGCGAGGGCGAATGATGCTCGAGTCGGCTAAGTCGTTTTGGCCATCGCCATCGGAGTCACGCGATGGAAAACTCGGTGGCTTAACGCGATCGCTGTCGAACGCAACATTTGGAAACGCAATATTAAACTTGCCACTGTTGGCGGTGACCGGACTGATCGATGCCAGCGAGTCGGCATCGACTTGAGCAGTGGGAGCAATGATTGCTTCCGTCAATTTGCGAACGACGGCGATCGAAGCCGCCCCGCCGACGGCTGCTCCTCCAGAAACACCGACACCACCTCCAACGAAATCCATTGTATTTTTGTCGTCGGCCGAAACGATTACACTTCCGGCTGCATGCGCGACGCTCGGCGCAAGCGGTGCAAGGTCGTCAAGCGGACTGTCGCCAAGGATGGCCTGCGTCGTCACATCAACACTATAACCCGATAGGGCACCCAGTATGCTTGTGGAACCGGACACGCCGACCGAAGCCGCAACCGAAAAAACATCTTCGCTGGAGTTAGCTGAAACGGTTATGTTTTTGTCGGCGTTCAAATGGGTTCCGCCTCCCACGAACGCCCGTGTGTCCTTTTCAATCCTAGCTGCATCAATCGAACCGCCTATTCCCCGATTACCACCAATTGCCGCAGTACCTGAGGCGTTCTTCAGAACGGTGTTGTTCTCTGCTTGAACCAGAATGCTGGACATGCCCGGCTGGGTTGCACGATGAGCAGCAATTGTTGCGTTGTCGTCGATATATGCCAACGTGGTATCGTGGATTCGAGAGATAACAGCCGACCCTGCAACTGCACTTTCACCAGCACCTGCGCCACCAACGGCGAACGGCACCACCGATGAATTGCTGGTTGCATCAACAGTTAATCCTGTTGTGCCTCCACTTGTTACGGTCGCGTCCTGGCCGACATACGCGAGAGTAGTACGTTCGATCTTGACGCTCGTTAACGACGAACCAACGCCAACATTGCTGCCGCCACCTGCGGAGCCAGCCACGACTACTGCCTTGAAATCGTCATCGGCATTCATTTCGATGTTGCCGGCGGAAGTTACATGGGCACCTTCAGAAATATATGCTTCCACGGTGTGCGCGATATTCACCAAAGAGGCCGAACCGCTAACGCCCGAGCCACTTGTGGCGATCGCCAGCGAAGCCGAAACCGCGATCAGATCTACATCATTCTCAGCCAAAACATTGACGTCGCCCGTCGCGGTTAGGTCGGTCGAACTGGATATTTCCAAACTATGTGACTTACCATCGGCTACGCGATCGTCGAGTCCAATCGCAATACCTTTTTTTGCTGCAACAGGGCTTGATGCCAGGCTGATATGGTTGGCATCAATTCGAATAACAAAGTATGTAGTCCCATCTGCAAGTCCACCGATGCTTGTCCCGCCCCCATTGCGATAGACAATTGGTTGGCCAGTTGTTAATTGATGGTCGTAAATCAGTATCCGGTCCTCGAAGACGATTTCGTTCCGATTTAGAATCGCGTCGTCGGTTGGATCGAACGTCTTTTTCGCAGCTCCGATCCAAGCTGCAACTTCGGTATCGGTGAAGACCAAGTCCGCATTGGCACCCACGGAAAAATTTCCGCCGGCGCTAATACCAATTGCACCTGCAATCGGGATCAGATGATTCGCGTTGTTTGCTAGAACGGAGACGTCCGTAGCGTTCATGGTTGTTCCATCGCCAAGGTAGGCGAGCGTACGCTGGTTGAGAGAATTTAGGTTCGCACCGCCAGCGATGGCCGGGTCAGCCTTGGCACCGGCACCGCTGGCAGAGATACCGAGAATCGTGTTGTCAGAGTGCGCGTCCAGCTCAACTGCCTCAGCTTGGATGTCGGCGTGCGCGGTGTAGGCCCGCGTTGTCTGGATGAGTTGATTGTGCGCGTACGTACCGCCAATACCAAATTGCCCGTTTGCGAATGCGAAGGCGCCAGCACCAGAAATGAGTTGCGGATTGCTTTCAGCTTCCAGAGTGAGATTTCTACCTACCGTCACAGTCACGCTGTCGCGAATGAACGACTCGGTAACTTGATCAATCCAATTTAGCCCTACCGATCCGGATAGCCCCATTCCAAAACTGGCGCTGCTGCCCGTGCCCAGATCGACGTTGCCGGTCGAGCTACTGCTACCATTGTCCGTTCCGGTTGCTATTCCGGCAGAAGCCGCGATGCTCCAAGACTGAGGATTGGAACGAGCAGAAGCCGACAGATCATTGCCGGCATGAACTGACCCAAGCTCTCCGCCAAAACCACCCGGGGAAACGTCTTCCTGAGAGTCGCCAATGAAAGCCAGCGTTTGGTCGCGGATTTCACTGATCGATACTCCCATACCAACTCCCGTTGCACCACCGATGGCTATGGCTGGTGCAATCGAGATCACATTCACGTCGCTTTGTGCATCTAGATTTACATCGCGTACCGCGTCGACCACAGCGCGATCTTCGATGTAGGCTCGCGTTTGGTTGCTTACTCGGTCGAGCATAGCTGCTCCATCAATCCCAATTTTTGTTGCAAGGTTGCCAGAGAAGACCACTGTCGTCAAATCCACGTCGGTAGTGGCCGTCAGTTTTACGTCTAAATCTGCCGAAACTTGCGGCAGGTCGTCGATGTGTGCATTGGCAAAATTCTGTGTGAAGATCAGATCTATGAAGCCGCCGACTGCGGTCTGGGCGTCATCTCTAATGAAGTTGAGAACCGACGGGTTGCCGGCGTAGTTGACAACTTCCATCGAGCTTTCCGCTGTCACCACAACGTCTTGAAGACTTACGCGTGTCGGTCCGGTCCAGAGTTCATCCGAGCGTTGGTTAATACGAGCCTGCGGCGCGATGCCTGCATCTGCTGAATTGTATGTGAACATTAAATTGATACCGCCGCCGACAGCCGTACCGCCGCCTGCAACCGATCCGCCGGCATGAATGAAACTTGTGCCTATTTCTTCTTCGTCGAGAACGTGATTCACGAGATTATTCGTGGGCTGTTCGATTTGCTGCTGGACAGACGAAGACTCGTCGTTTTCTGCGTCGCTGCTGAACGCGGACACATAGCCGTAAGCGCCTCCGATTGCCTCGGTTTGAGTGGCGTCGCCAAAGCCTGCGATGGCCAATCCGAGTTGCAGCGGATCAACCGGGCTGGTGAAGTTGGCCTTCGCATGAAGTTCGAGCGTGTTCCTGACGTCGACCGTGCTGTTCCAAGCGATGAAGGCGTTCGCTTGATTGGCTACCTTTGAATAGACGAGCGCTCCTCCCACGCTCATTTCGTCGGCCGGTCGCAGCGCACCAGCATTGCCCGAAGCGCTGATTTGAAATGGATCTTCCGCCAAGGAATCCACCTTCAGGCCACCACCAACTGTGATCCAAGCCTCATTGCCGATGACTGCAGCGGCATTGTTATCGCTGGTCACCAGAGCAATGGCTCCCGCGTACTGATTTTCGGGCGTGCTACTCTGAAAATCGATGTTATATTCTTCGATCTCACTTTGGATGTCCCCGATTTCCTTAGCGAGCGGGACATGTGCTTCTATGAATTCCACAACTTTGTCCCAAAGAAAACCCTTCACTGCTCCCTTAATGCCCCCTTCCTCTTTTTCTTCTTGTTGCGACGAACCGCTACCGACATGAGCAAATGTTCGAGTGACATTGATGTCGTTGATCGATTGTGCATGGACATTCATGTCGCCTGCGGTGGTAATGATGCCGCTGACGTTCGCCTTGGCGTTGGACTGGAAGAATGATAGAGCTACACTCGCACCAATCGCGTTTTCGGACTCGGATGCGGTGCCAAAACCGATTGCGCTGGCCGTATTGCGAAACGAATTCTTGTTCTCGGCTTTGATATCAGCAGTGCCGGCAGTAATGGTGGCTCCATTTTGGATGTCTGCCAGCGAGTTTGAATGTGCAGACGCCAAGCTAAACGAGACATTCGAGCTTACCCCGACACCCGGAATGAATGAAGTGACCTTCAGATCATTATTAGCCAGTGCAGCGATCTTCAATTCGCCAACCGCGTTGATGGTCACTCCGGCATCGAGAGTTACTTCGGCAGTGGGTGATGAATTGCCAAAGGTTATGCCGAAGCCACTTGTTTGCGTAGTCATGTCGACGAGCGCGGTTGAGTCGGCATTCAAAGTCACATTTCCACTGGCGATTACCGTCACACCAGATGCCAAATGGATTGTCGACTCCGACACTGCGGAAACGAACACCGCCGAATCGGTAGAGATATTGAGTGGTTCGATCTGCTCAGCTTTGTCAACCAATTCCGATTCGACACCGATATCCATTCCGATACGATACCCGTCAGCAACAAAGTTCGAAGTTATGTTGCCTAGTGTGAACTCAAAATTGAGTTTTTCCCAGAGATAGAGCCGTCCGGGTTGGAGGTAATTGCCAGCGACCACGTCAAGTCCGTCGTCATCGCCGCCAACATTTCCAACCGTGATCGCTCGCGTGGGATTGATATCGCTGGTGATTTCGCGGGCTGCTGCAAAGGCCGCTGCACCCAAGTTGACGTACATCAGATTTGCTTGATCAAGATTGCCTACGACGACATCGACGTTGCCATCGAGGTTCAAGTCACCTAGGGCCAGAGATGTCGTGGCACGCGGAGTGTTGTCGATGGCAATTGCCGCACCGAAAGCTCCGCTCGAGAATTGATGAAGTTGGATTCCGTCTCCGTCGGTGCCAACAACCAGTTCAAGTGTGGCATCACCGTCAAGATTTCCAAGTGCTACGGACGAGGTATCCAACGCGGCCCCAACGGTCGACCCGAATGAAAGTACACCGGCGGTGTTACGGTAAAATCGGTTGGCCTGGCCACGGTTGCCAACGATCAGGTCGAGGTCATTGTCGTTGTCTACGTCACCTAGAGCCAAGGACGACGTGTTGAACCCGCTGCCTAGTATGCTAGTGCCGCTGTTAAAGTTGCCGGCTGTGAACTGATGTACGAAAACTCCGCCTCCATCGGTACCAACCACTAATTCGAGCGCGGTATCGGCATCGAGATTACCCAGAGCTACAGCCATGGTATCGCGAGCTGGCCCGATGTTCGCTCCGGCAGAGAAAAGCCCTGGGCCGAACGTACCAATGCCAGCGTTGCTGTTGTTCAGGAACAGTCGCGCTGGCTGGCCACGGTTGCCAGCTACGACATCTATGTCCGAATCACCATCCACGTCGCCGACCGCGATCGAGGTTGTAACGAATTGAGGATCGATTTCGATTGCCAGTGGCGTATCCTCATACTTGCCAAGCACATTCCTATAGATCAACACTCCTCCTTGATGGGTCCCAACAACCAAATCGAGGTCAGCGTCGCCGTCTACATCTGCCAGCGCCATGGCACGCGTCGGCGTCGAAAAATCGACGTCGATATTTGGGGCTTTCTTCGTAACCGCGGTCGTTTGAAGCGTAATGTTTCCTCCGGTCAAGCGCGCGTCCATTGCCAAATCAATCGCGGCTAGCGTGGAAGTGGTTTTGTAGTTTGGAATAAAGAAAGCGTTCCCCAAATCGTCAAACTGGTCATCTGCGGTCAGCGTCACATTACCAGCGACAAATCCGTCTGTTGCATGTGCCACTATGTTGGCACCTAGGCCAACGTCAATAATCGGTGCTTCGAGAGTGATGTTGCCAGAGTCAGCAATCGAAGAAGCATCCCAGTGGTTGGCTCGAAGACCAACCTGCCGAGAAGAAATGGTCGCGCTGTCGGCTACTGTAATCGATCCAGTGGCGATGATGGTGATGTTCTTTAGGCCGCGGCCACCGACAAACCCATTGAGTATCACGTCGCCGTTCACGTTCAGCGTTAGCGAGTCCTCGATCGCATCACCATTGCCGACGATACTATTAAACGTCAGTGTTCCAACCAAATCGAGCACATCGTTGCCGTCAACCAGGAGTGTCCCGGTGGTCGGTGCGGTCAACGTTGGACGGAACGGAGTGTAAGGAGGAAACTCGCCAAAACTTATCGCTGATGGAGGTGTGATGGCGTTCGGATCATCCGTAGTGCTGTCGCCTAAATCGGGAAAATTGTCGATCCCGTTCTGCCAGTCTGTGAAGAGAGTACGAAACGCTGGCCGAAGGAGATTGCTTTCCCAGAGTGGGAAGTTTCCCTGGCCGGTGGGATACTCTGTGCCTCGCCATGGCTTGGAAATTTGAAAGGAAATGCGATTATTGAAAATGCGATACTGATGGCCGTAAACGACTTTGTTGCTCGCTTCCGCATCGACTTTGTCTATGCGAATCAATCGCCATTCAACGCTCGGAGTCACGACTTGTACAACGAAACTGTTGGCAAGACTTCGAACGATTTCGTGGCGGTACGCATCTTCAAGCAACAGTCGATTTAGGCGAACAAGCCGCTCACCGTCCAGACGTTCCAAGGACAGCAGGGCTCCTGTCTCAGCCAGAAGCGTGACCCTGTCAAATCGCGTTGAATCGACAGGAGGATTGTGAATGGATGGTCCTTTTAATAATTCGTTGAACTTATCGACCAAGATCGCCGCGACGTCGCTTTCCTGGGCACTATCTCCCAAGAAATCAACCAGCAATTGCTGGCTCTCGCTTGAAAGTTCGTTCCAGAGGAAAGCTGATACGGGGTCTTGGACATCCGGCGGATCGATGTCGGTTAAATCCAAGGGAGAAGGAACTAGTTTCTGAACCAAGCCTTCGAGGTCGTTGAAGTCGCGTTCGTTGAAGAACGAATCGCTTTCATCCAATTGATCGACCATCACATCCAGCAATGACTGCGGCACGACTGCGTTGTTTAATTCAGTCTCGCCCCTAGGAATCGGCGATGCCAAAATCGGCGTGGTTTCGGAATAGCCCGCATCCTTGTTGGTAACAATGCGAGCTGGTTCGAGAGAGTTTACCGGCGCGAGTCGCGCTCGACCGGCTACGACAAAACTCCCTACCGACAGATAATGACCGCTGCCAGACATTATTCCGACTGAAATTGGAATTGGACTCGGGACATTTGGAGCTTCGGTCCGGGTCGCGTCGGTCAATGTTGCTGCCAATTGGATATGCCTGTCGTCTACTGCAATGACAAAGTAGACTCCTCCATCCACGAGATTTCCGCTGCTGCCATTACCCTGGTGAAAGACAACTCTCTGGCCAGTCTCGAGCCCCGTATTCCCTACTTGAATGAGACTGTTCACGACATTTTCTGCAGCAAAATTCGCAGAACGGTCAATATTGCTTAGACGCACGCGAAGCGAACCGGTGGGGCCGGCGACGAAAGTTCCCAAATTCTCCCAAGCTTGTCCCGACGATTCGAAGCTGTTGGGATCTGTTGGAATTATCACTTCGTCATCGGGGAAGCCTCCTTGGTTGATGGCAACAGTTCGCAGCAGGTTTCCGCCAGTGAAGACTTCATATTGGGCGGCCGTCGACGTAAACACTCTCCCTTGATCGGACAGAAATTCGTTGACCAACCAATCGGTCTGCAGCTTGTAGGTTGCCCCCGGCGCTAGTCCGTTGAAAAGCCATTCCGTCGCATTCTGGCCGGTTCCAGTCTCGTGAAAGCGGTATTGATCCTGTAAGGCAAAGCGGCTGTCTTGACGCCATTGGTGATCTGCATCGATCAGTCGTATCCACAGATCGGAACTGACAGGATTTGCGTACTGTTGCAACACACTGACTGGCAAGCCAAATGGGTCGATCACGTTCGGCATCGTAGCCGTCATGATATTGCCACCATGATTGCCGTTAAGGTTCATTTTTGCAAAATCGTAATTTCGACCGGTTAGATCGGTAAGGAGCTTGCTGATGGTCTTCGGCTGTAAACCGCCCACCGGCGCTTCGTTAACAAGGTTCTCTTGTAACAGCAACATCTTGGCGGTCGTACGGGTATTGGCGAATGCAGCAAATTCTTCCTTGTCGTATTCCACATTCGGTTTCAACCGGCCCCGTGCGTTGGGGTGAAACTCAAATGTCACGTTGGTTACTTCGGCCTCGGCGAGCAGATCTTCAAACTCGTCCAAATCGATCGGCAGGTTGTAGTCGGTCCCAACAAATCCTAAATACTGATCGAGTCGCGCATGGTCGGTTTCCTTGAACAACGGCAGAGTTTTGCCGTCGATGATAATGTTCTTAACACCCATCAGGTTTGACGGGCCGACGTTGAAAATGAACTCGATGAGCTGGAAATCGATATTCACGCCGAATGCATTCGCGATTGAGTCTTCGGCAAAGTCCTTGACATAGTCAAAGATCTTATCCTTGACGAAATCGACGACTCCCCTGAGCGGATTGGGAAGTGGGCCGAGCAGTTCGTCGAGCGGTTGCATGAATTTGTCATTCAGTTCCTCCCGAAATTCATGCAGCCCATCGCGGAGGTCTCCGATCGCACGCGGCATACCGAGCATCGGAATGAAGAACTGGTTCACGAATGAATCGTCCGTGCTCTGGTCGCCATTGGGATCGTCGAGTTCGTTTAAGAATCGATCAACGACATTGACCTTGGATTCCACCTTGCCGCGCTCATCGGGGAAATCAGGATTGACTGCATCCGGTCCCAAGCTGATCCCTTTTTGGTTTTGCAGCTCGCGGCCGATCTGTGGATAGAAGAATGCCTTGGTAAAGGCCTGACCAAGTCGGTTCCAATTCTGCAGAGTGGTATCGATACTCTCGATCCAATATCCGAGGTACCCAGCTTTGTTACCGCCGCCCGCCGACCCGAAGGCCGCTGCCACAGCGAGCATGGATTCATCCGACGGAATTCCGCCATTCGCGATTTCGTTAAACGATTCTTTAAACGCGTCGATGATCGTTTCCGCCAGCAGTTTTACATCGTCAAATAACCCGTCGGTGTCGATATCGTCTCCTTCGACGAGTGCTTTGCCGGCTGCCAAAACACGGTCGATCTCCGCTCTAAACGGCTCTTCCGGTAAACTGGCTGGGTCCGTTTCAAGGGCGCGCAGTCGGAGAAGCGTATCTCGCAGATCAATGACGAAATCCAACACCGGGCCACGTGATTGAATGTGCTCGTAAACACCAAGTATCAGATCGCCCCTGGCCGACAATTCGCTTCGAATGATCAACTCTTTGAAGTCACTGTTTACTCGCCAGTTATTGTCATCTTGGAGTTTCGTGACAAGCGTACTGTCGGATAGGAAAACTGGAGCTTGAGGTTCGACCAATTCCTGCAATTGACTGCGAATCGATGCTGGGAATATCCCACTTTTCAAGTCCTCAATAACCGTTGAAACGTCCTCGGTCACCTGAACCAGAAAATCTTCTTTATGACCAGGCAGATCGGGAAGATCCTTGATTGTCGTCTCGAAAATGAAGCGATGCGGTGAGTCAATCTCACGCGGAGCTGAACTGTCGCTGCTGACGTCGCCATCGGGAAGCCGGGTCCGTTCGACCTCGCCATCATTGCCGTCAACAAACTTGACACCGTCGTAGTTGGGAGTTGCGTCGTTTGAGTAAGCTTCAATAATGATGTGCCGAATTGGGTTCAATCGCGCAGTATCATTACTTGGATCAAAAATGTTTCCAAAATCAGGCCAGACCCCATCCGTAAAATCATTGGCCAGTGTGTGGGCCCAGACGTCGCCCGCGGCGTGTGTTGCAAAGCCATACGCGAAGGCCAAGATTTGCAACTGTTCGGCAGGTGAGTATTCGTTGCCACCTTGTACTGCCCATGCCTTGTCCAGCGTGTGACCGACCCAAACTCCAGTCGAGTCTGGATGCACAATGGCTTGAGCCATGACTAGGTCTGGGAACGCGTCATCGCCAGCTCCACCGTAGTAGAAGGCAGGATATTGCTTAATCGCCTCGATGATTCGCGGATGGACGCTGTACTCTCTGCCCTTAATCGTAACCTTACCGTCCTCCAGCAAGTCCCGCCTAACATCGACCGCTACCTCGACGTGCGTGTACGGCTTGAAGGCCACATGTGCCAGTGGATCACGGCTATGTTGATCGCTATGGGAATGTTCGAATCCCAATAGGTGACCCGTTTCATGTGCAATGACTCTTGCCAAGTCACGTCCATATTCTTCAGGGCTCATTGCACTACTGGGAATGACATCGCTGAAGACAAGAGCGTTATCGTCATGATCGAGATTACCGTGATCTACCTGTTCCGCCAGGCCCCAGTAGTGGCCATGCTCACGGAACGCCGAGCCATCTCCGCCTACATAGATCGTTGAGTATCCGTTGCCAGCGGGCTGCATTGTTTGAAAGGAAACGGGCATCCCTTCGAAGGCTTGATGAAGCGCATCCTGAACATTTTCGACAATTGCGTTTTCTTTGCCGAGCAAGGAAGCGGGTGCCGCGAATGCTGGCACATCCATATTCCTGATCTCGATTGGTCCGCGATAATTAACTGCCGAAGCTCCATTGAAATTCAAATAAACCACTTGTTCCACAGGAGCCGCGCCTTCATCGAACGATCGATACTCCGCGTTTGAATTCAGCAGACCATCCGTCTTTGCCGGATCATGGAAGAGCAAGATTCTCTGATCGAGCGACTCAATACGCATGTTTCTGAGGAATGCGTTTTTCTTTTTGTTGCGAGATGAGGCGGATTTTTTAGCGGAGTTTGATCGGGCACGCATTTTGTTTTCTCGCGGCTTAACTTGGTTCAAAGTCGAAGTGACACCATTCACTGCGTTGAAACCGTACGGCGCGCCTCACAAAATTTGAAAAAATCCGACAAATACAATGACTCTTGCGTTAAGGAGAGTTTTATGCACCGTCTGCAGAAAGCGGTCCAGCTAAAAAATTGAGTTTGATCTGAGCCGCAGTCGCTAGCGGCAATCAACGAATTACAACAGAAAATGGCGAAAGTTCGCGGCTCAACCCACAAAACGAATTTTGACAGGAAATTGGCCTGGCTAGCATGACCAGATGTCAAACCGACTATGTTCTGACTTGATAAAGTCCGCATTCCGGCAGATCGTCGCTGAGTCGGACGGTGCGCTTTTCGGCGAATTGAATTCCGGAGCCGGCCACCAGATCCTTTACGGTGCTAGAAACGAATACTTCATTTTTTCCGCCGAAGAGGGCTACCCTTTCGGCCAGCTCTACCGCTGGGCCGCTGATTCGCTGCTGATAGATTTCGATTTCACCGGTATGCAATCCAATTTGCAACTCGACGCCTAGTCGCACAGCCGAATTGCGAATCGCCAGGGCAGCTCGAATCGCTCTAGCCGGTCCATCGAAACTAGCAGAGATGCACGTATCCGCAGTCTGAATGGTATTACCCCGAAACAGTTCTAATTCACGCACAAAATGCGCATGAGATAAATCGGTTCGTTGCGGTTTGTTCAAGACTTCAGGGCCGATCACATGCAGAACCTGCGCGTGCAATACCGTCGCCAATATTCGGTGAGCTTTCTCATGCGGCTTCAAACCGGTCAAAAATTCTCCAATGTTGTTTAACATTTCATCTTGATTACCAACGAACGGAAGGTGATCTTCGCCCGATAGTTCGACGAACTGTGCACCCGGTATTTGCTCGGCCAAATATCGTCCTTCTTCAACTAACAAGCAGCGGTCTCCAGTGCGATGCAGGACAAGTGTGGGCACTTGGATAGCTCTTAGGATAGGTCGTACGTCGAACTGAGAATTCATCTTCGTAAGCGCTAGCGCAGCACCTGGACTGGCACCCATGCGCAGATACGTTGCCCACCAATTTGAAAACTCAGCATCGTTGGCTTTGCTTGGCGCTCGAACGCCCAGCCCCACCGGCCCGCCCCAATCCCTGGCTATCTCATTCAGAAATTGGTTGTGTTGTTCTTGGTTGGGTCCCCATGGGTAGTCCGGCGCTCGCAATCGCCTGGCGTAGCACCCGATCATGACGAGTGCAAGCGTTTTTTCAGGATACGTCGCTGCAAACAGACTGCACATCGGACCGCCTTCAGAAACGCCCAACAGAATTGCTTTGTCGGACCCGGCGGCGTCCATAACCGCCCGCACGTCATCCATGCGTTGTTCAAGTGAGGGTAACTGATCGTAGGGAACGCGATCCGATAATCCAGTTCCACGTTTGTCGAAAATAATTAACCGCGCAATCGAGGCCAGACGTTTTAGAAATCGGGCAAACGATGGCTCTTTCCAAAACCAATCCAAGTGGGAAACCCAACCCATGACAAAGACCAAGTCGAGTTCTCCTCGGCCGACAATTTGGTAGGCGATATTGACGTCGCCGCTTCGAGCATAACGCACTTCTGGGATCTCAATTGTCGTATCCGTCGCGCTCGTCCGATTCGTCTTAGCGGAGGCCTGACTCCGATTTTCATCTTGAACAAGGTCGTCATCGCGAAAGCGGACGGCGGATCGGTCCAACTGGCGTCGAGCCTGTTTAAGGTCCACGACAACTTCTTTTGCGCTTTGGTATCTCGCTTCACGATCCTTGCGAAGTAGTTTTTTTACGCATTGTTCAAGTTCAATGTGCGAGACTTGTGCAAGTCGCTCCATTCGCAACGGTCCATCGCTGATGAGTGTCGTCAATATCCCCACGTCATTATTGGATTGATACGGCAAGGCTCCCGTCAAAAGCTCGAACATTACCACGCCCAAGCTAAACAGATCCGCTCGAAAATCGATCGAATGCTGCCTGGCTTGCTCTGGGGACATGTAACGAACTGTCCCCATAATGAAGCCTGAATCTGTATCTGAACGAGGGAGAACGATTTCATCGATGGAATCTGTCGCGTAGTACTTGGCAATGCCAAAATCGAGGACCTTGACCAGCCCGTCGGGACGCACCATTACGTTTTCAGGCTTGATATCGCGATGGACAATATTGGCCGAATGAGCCGCAATTAACGCTTCGGCGATTTGAATTCCTAGATCCAGTTTCTTGTCCAAGTCCAAATCAGTGCCGATAAGATTTCTAAGCGACCGGCCAGCCACAAACTCCGATGCGATAAAACGGCTATCACCCGAACTTCCAATTTCGAAAATTGTCAGAATATTCGGATGGTTTAACGAGCTCGCCGACTTTGCTTCGCGTTCAAATCGTTTCAACCATTGAGGCGAGTTTACATAACGCAGCGGTAGTATTTTGAGTGCTACTTTGCGGTCAAGTCGATCGTCGTGTGCTAAATAAACCTCACCCATGCCTCCGATGCCAATGCAACGCAGAATTTCATAGGCACCCAGCCGTGAACCAGGAACCAACGTGTTCGGCGACGAATCCAGATCTTCGCACGCAACTTGCCCATCCGAGAATTCTCCAGTGGTTTCTGTCGAGATTTGGATGAACTGCTTGGCAAGTTTGTCGGAATAGTCATCCCAGCTTCCCAGCCATTCATGATATTTCGCAATTCGTGCTACAATTCTCTGGTGTTGTTCGGGATCGTAATTGCAAACCGAAGCTAGAAATGCAAGTCTTTCTTGCGGTTCTTCGATTTGAACAGCGGTAAGAAAAATCTCAGATTCGTTCATGTGATTTGCTGTTACCGAAGCGATTCGATCAGGCTTACTCCACCCGGAATATCGATTCTTGCTACTAAATAGCCGTGCTCAATCGTGATAGCATAGTAGCGGAAACCGTCAAGGTTTTCGTGGGACATCCGAAACTCTTGACGAGTTCCGCTACCTCAGAATCGCGCACGGTTATTTAGTTTTTCGCCGTTCCATTGAGTATACGGTGAAATTTCGCGATTGAGTTGTCCGGTTGTTGTTCAACAATTTTACTTGAGCGCGGAAACGGGCCTGCCCGAGAGGTCTGAATATGTCAGATAAACGTGAGATTACTCAGATCCTGAAAGCAATTCGAGAAGGCAAGCAAAATTCGTCTGATGAGCTCTTTCCACTAGTTTATGCCGAGCTTCGAAAACTGGCGGTTGCAAGATTTCGTCACGAAAGGCCTGGTCAAACGCTGCAACCAACTGCCTTAGTGCATGAAGTTTACCTACGATTGATTGCAAAAGAAGACCAACAGGATTGGGGCAGCACGGCTCATTTTTTCGCTGCTGCGGCCAACGCCATGCGACGTATTTTGATTGAGAACGCCAGGAAAAAGCAAAGCCTGAAACGCGGAAGAGACCTTGTTCGAGTTGAACTCGACGGCAGTGAGAAAGCGTTAGATTTCGATGACGACCATCTGGTTCAACTCGATGATGCCCTCGTAAAACTGGCGGAGGAAAATCCCATCCAAGCCAAATTGATTGAGTTGCGCTTTTTTGGCGGCATGACCATCGAACAGTCGTGCGAAATTCTCAAGATCTCGCGAGCGACGTCAGCAAGATACTGGAACCACGCTCGAGCATGGTTGTTCTTACAACTTTCCAACTAGCCAGGCTATACTATTACCGTCTGCGGTCTGCGGCATTGTCCATCGAAAACCCGATAAAAGCCGCATTTAAGTCCGTGGGTGGAAACTCGCTCTACTTGAACGCATCTATCAGGTCCTCCGTAGTGTCGCAAATCACGCAACTCCTCGATGCCGCAAATCGCGGCGAGCCTGGCGCAGTGGGGAGTTGCTCCCGTTAGTCTACTCGGAACTTCGCAGATTGGCCGTGTCGTGACTTGCCCATGAGTCGCCAGGCCAAACCCTGCAACCGACGGCTTTGGTCCACGAAGCCTATTTGCGATTGGTGGGGACCGAACACGGAGAGTTCCCAAGATTCGAGAGTCAGCGTCATTTCCTGGGAGCTGCCGCCGAGGCCATGCGTCGAATTTTGGTTGAACGCGCCCGAGCCAAGGCAGCTCAAAAGCGCGGTGGCTTGTCCAAACGAATTGAGTTAGACCTCGAACAGTTTTGCGAAGACCTGGACGAACGGCCCGCCGATTTTGTAATGCTCGATGAAGCCTTGGGTGAGCTGGAACAACATGATGCACAAGCTGCAGAACTGGTAAAGCTCAGATTTTTCGCGGGGCTATCTCACCAACAGGCGGCAACATCGATGGGCCTGACACGCCGCGCCGCCGATCGCGCCCGGGCTTGGCACGTGCCTGGCTCTACAGACGGCTGCGGGAGAGCGGCACCGGCGCTTGGGATACTCGTGCTCATTTTGTTTTTGAGCCTCATGGCGATCCCCGCCATTATCTCGTTTTTCATTTATGGCTCGTCCGAAAAAAACTGCAACAAATAGCAGTTTGAAAACCCAATGAATCGTTGACTTTCCTACTTTTTACGAATTCCGTTTACCAATTGTGCGTCCGGCATGGGGATGATATCCCCAAACACTCTGTTACATTTCAATACCAATCCGGTAACTTATTTCCGAACGAGTCCCTAGTAACGATGTCAGAGTATTTATATTTGTCGCCAAGTGTTGTCGGATCAATCGGATTCCGGCGCTCGCGGGATGGCAGGAAAACGCATCTGGCTCACCATCAATTTGATCGCACTTGCAGGACTATCGTCACATTGTTCGACGCTCTAGTTGAGGAACTTTAATGGCGCCATCGTGCGGCCTTCCGAGTTGGCTAACTTTGGCAGCCAGAAAAGGACAGCCTCTTTCTCAAGTGGGCAGCAAGTGTTTTGCTCTGTGCAGTTCTCGCAGTCCAAGCACTAGTTTACCATAACGTCATGTTCACTTCCTTTCGAATCATCGACTACGTCGTAAGGTGAATTGCCGATGTTCTCACAGGAGCCTTCCAAATCCGGTCGCGGCGATTCCTCTGACAGGAATTCGAATCTCCCTTCGAATAGCGGCGAGGGAAATTCATTCGCGGTGTCGGCACCCAGCGTCACATTGCCGAAGGGTGGCGGTGCAATTCGTGGTGTCGGCGAAAAGTTTACCGCAAATCCAGTAACAGGTACGGGCTCAATGTCCGTGCCAATTGCCACAAGCCCTGGCCGTTCCGGTTTCGGTCCTCAGCTCTCGATCACTTATGATTCTGGCAGCGGAAACAGCCCGTTTGGCTTTGGCTGGAATCTGTCGATTCCTGCGATTACTCGCAAAACGGACAAAGGTCTGCCGCAGTATCTCGACGCCCAAGAATCGGACGTGTTCATTCTGTCCGGGGCTGAGGATCTCGTCCCATTTCACCACGAGGATGCACCTCTTCCCCATGCAAATCAGAGCGACACAGAATACACAGTTCATCGTTTCCGGCCTCGCATCGAAGGGATGTTCTCTCGCATAGAGCGTTGGACCCGACGCAGCGATGGAGATATCCATTGGCGATCGATTTCAAGAGACAACATTCTTGCGGTCTACGGCAAGGACCCTGAATCTCGCATCACCGATCCGACTGATTCTGGTCGAGTCTTCAGTTGGCTTATTTGCGAAACGCGGGACAGCAGCGGAAACGCTGTCGTCTACCAATACAAAAGTGAAGACGGAGCTAATGTTGACCTGGACAATGCCTGCGAACGAAACCGTGGCGACAGAAATGATGTGAAGCGAACAGCCAATAGTTATCTGAAGCGTATTCTCTACGGAAACCGTCGTCCATTGCTGGATGATGAAGGACATCGGCCAAACATTGTCGATAAGACGCAACTGGACATCGCCGAATGGATGTTCGAAGTTGTTTTCGATTTCGGTGAGCACAACTGGGATGCTCCTACACCGAACGATGAGAGTGAGTGGATTTTTCGCGACGATCCGTTCTCTTCGTACCGTGCGGGTTTTGAAGTCCGCACAACCCGACTCTGCCAACGCGTTCTGATGTTTCATCATTTCCCAGACGAGTTGGGTGTCGGCAACGATTGCCTTGTGCGGTCAACGGATTTTACCTACTCGCATCAACAGAATCCCGTTAACGATCGCAATCCGGTCTACACTTTTTTGCGAGCGGCCACTCAATGTGCTTACCAGCGCGAAGATACTGGTTACAGGAAACGCAGCCTGCCACCGGTGGAGTTCCAATACAGTGAGCCCGTCGTCCAGGAGACTGTAGAAGAAGTCGATCCAGCAAGTCTCAATAGCTTACCGATAGGCGTTGATGGGACAAGTTATCAATGGATCGATCTCCACGGCGAGGGTATCCCGGGAATCCTTTCTGAACAGGCTGAGGCCTGGTTCTACAAACGCAACATCAGCCCAATGAATGACCAACAGGTTGAGTTGGCACCGCTAGAGCTGGTTGCCTCGAAGCCCAATATGGCGCTCGCAGCGGGCGCTCAGTTCATGGACCTGGCGGGAGACGGCGAATTGGATCTGGTGATGTTCGATGGGCCGACCCCCGGATTCTATGAGCATGATCAAGCCGAAGGCTGGCGTCCATTCCAGACATTTCCGTCACGTCTCAATCGCAACATGCGTGACCCGAACATGAAGTTCGTAGATCTGGACGGCGATGGACATGCAGATGTCATGATCACGGAAGACCAAGCAATCGTGTGGCACCCGTCCATGGCCGAAGAAGGTTTTGGGCCGGCCCGACGTGTCGCTCAGTCGTTCGACGAGGAAACGGGCCCGCGTCTGGTCTTCGCCGACGGCACGCAATCGATCTATCTCGCGGACTTCAGCGGCGATGGCCTGACCGATCTGGTCCGTATTCGCAACAGCGAAATCTGTTACTGGCCCAATCTAGGTTACGGACGCTTCGGTGCGAAGATCGCGATGGATCATCCACCGCAGTTCGATAACCCCGACCAGTTTGACCAGTCCAGGATCCAACTAGCCGACATCGACGGATCGGGCACCACCGATATCATCTACCTGCACCGCGATGGCGTTCGTTTGTATTTCAACCAGTCGGGTAACGGCTGGAGCGAACCGCAGAAACTCAACGTCTTCCCCCGTGTGGATGATCGGGTCAGCATTTCGACTGCCGACTTGCTCGGCAACGGGACAGCTTGCCTGGTCTGGTGCTCGGCGTTGCCCGGGGATGCCGAGCGACCGATGCGTTATGTAAATTTGATGGGTTCCCAAAAACCACATTTGTTGATTCGGACGATCAACAATCTCGGCGCAGAAACGCGACTGACTTACGCACCATCGACAAAGTTCTACTTACAAGACAAGTACGCAGGCAAGCCATGGATCACACGTTTGCCATTCCCAGTTCATGTCGTCGAACGCATTGAAACCTACGACCACATCAGTCGTAACCGCTTCGCAAGCCGATATGCCTACCATCACGGCTACTTCGATGGTCATGAACGCGAGTTCCGTGGATTTGGTATGGTTGAGCAGTGGGATACGGAAGAATTGGGCTCGCTGACGACCGACGGGGTTTTGCCTCCATCAACGAACAATGAACTGGCATCTCAGGTACCCCCGATCCTGACGCGAACTTGGTTCCACACGGGTATTTTCGTCGATCGCCAGCAAGTTTCCGACTACTTCAGCGGTGAGTATTACCGTGAACCAGGGACGACGGACTCTCAATATCGAGCGAGCCTTCTACCAGATACCTTGCTGCCGCCAGACCTGACGGCGGAGGAAGAACGCGAAGCCTGTCGCTCATTAAAGGGAGCCATGCTTCGGCAGGAAATCTACGCGCTCGATGGCACTGCCAAAGAACCGCATCCCTACACCGTCGCCGAATCGAACATGAATATCCGGTGTTTGCAGCGGCAGGGCGACAATCGCCACGCGGTGTTCTTTTCATTCGCAAGAGAAGCGATCACCTATCACTACGATCGCAATCCGGCAGATCCTCGCATTCAGCATGCAATGACACTCGAGGTCGATGACTTCGGAAATGTGCTCAAGGCAATTGCCATCGGTTACGGACGGCGAAAACCTGATCTCAGTTTGCCCACTCAGTTTGATCGCGACAAACAGACGAAACTCTTCATTACTTATTCGGAAAGCCGAGTCACCAATCCTATCGACATCGCCACAAAAGAATTCGCAGACTACTTCACTCCGCTCCCCTGCGAATCCAGGACGTATGAACTGACCGGCTTTGTGCCTGAGAATAGTGCCGCTCGATTTGGTTTTGACGAATGGACTCGAAGCAAGTTTTCCTGGTTGTCGACAACCACGGAGATTCCGTACGAGCAATCCCCTGATCCAGCCTCACGTCACAAACGATTGATCGAGCATGTGCGAACCGTGTATCGCAAGGACGATTTGACGGGGATGCTGCCACTCGGCCAAGTCCAGTCACGAGCATTTCCAGGCGAGAGCTACAAACTTGCGTTCACTCCTGGACTGTTAGCGCAGATCTTTCAACGCGATGGCCAGTCATTGCTGCCAGATCTAGAAGCGGTCCTGGGAGCGAACGGGGATGATCGAGGTGGCTACTTGCTGAGCCAACAACTCAAGGCCAGTGGCACATTTCCGGGAACGGATCTGGATGATCACTGGTGGATTCCGAGCGGACGTTCTTTCTTTTCGGTAGGTACGAACGATTCGCCGCAGCAAGAACTGGAGTTTGCGAGAAAGCACTTTTTCCAGCCACATCGGTTTCGGACTCCGTTCCACACCGCCGAGAACAACACCGAAAGCACGGTCACGTTGGATCCCTACGATTTGTTCGTCATTGACACACGCGATGCGATAGGCAATCGAGTCACCGTGGGCGAACGCATGCCAGATGGCTCGATCGATCCCAGCAAGCCCGGCATGGACTACCGCGTCTTGCAACCTCGCTGCATGATGGACCCGAATCGTAATCGTTCACAAGTTGCCTTCGATGTAATGGGATTGGTGGTCGGCACGGCTGTATTGGGCAAGCCCGAAGAAATCCAAGGCGACTCGCTCGTCGGTTTTAACGCCGAACTATCCGATTCGGAAACGCTGGATCATCTGGCGAATCCGTTTGTTAATCCACACGCCATTCTCGGTCGTGCCACTTCGAGGATGGTCTACGATCTGTTTGCCTACTATCGTTCGAAGGACAACCTCAATCCGCAACCAGCCACGGTCTATGCTATTACACGAGAAACCCACGATGCCGATTTGCAACCGGGCCAACTGACCAAAGTCCAGCACGGCTTTTCGTACTCGGATGGATTCGGACGCGAAATCCAGAAGAAGGTGCAAGCCGAATCTGGACCAGTGACCGTTGATGGTCCAGTCGTGGAGTCCCGCTGGGTTGCCACCGGCTGGACGATCTTCAACAACAAAGGAAAGCCGGTTCGCCAATACGAACCGTTCTTTACTGCGACTCACTCCTTCGAATTTGGTGTCGAGGTCGGCGTTAGTCCAGTGTTGTTTTATGATCCAACGCAACGAGTGGTAGCCACGCTGATGCCCAACAACACCTATTCCAAAGTGGTCTTTGATCCCTGGCAGCAAACATCCTGGGATGCGAATGACACGGTACTGAATGATCCTCGTACCGATGCGGATATTCAGGGAGTCACGGCCAGCTACTTTGCCAGTCTCTCTAACGGCTCGTCCTGGCAAACATGGCATACCCAGCGCAGCACGGGAGCACTCGGCCCTGAAGAGCAAACAGCCGCCAGCAAAGCGGCAGCTCATGCCGACACGCCAGGTACTGCGTATGTCGATTCGCTTGGACGTCCTTTCTTGACTTTGGCTGACAATGGGCCAGACCCTGAGAATGCCGGACAACATTTGCTGTATGCGTCGCGAGTGGAGCTCGACATCGAAGGAAATCAGCGAACGGTTCGCGATGCGATTGTTCAGGCGGGCGATCCACTTGGACGGATCGTCATGTGTTATTCGTACGACATGCTGGGAACTCGCATTCATCAGATCAGCATGGAAGCCGGTTCGCGCTGGATGCTCGGTGATATCGCTGGCAATCCGATTCGGTCCTGGAACAGTCGTGGGTTTGCATACCGCACCGAATACGATCGACTGCGGCGTCCGATCCGATCCTTTGTCACAGGAACCGACAGCAATGACCCCAACCGCGAAGTCCTTACCGATCGCATGATACCCGGCGATCAGCATCCGAACGCTGAAGCGCTGAACCTGCGCGGCCAGGTATTTCTGCAATGCGATCAGGCCGGCGTAGTCACCACGGGCAAGTGCGACTTCAAAGGGAATCCACTGCACAGTTCGCGGCGGATTGCTCGCGAGTACAAGCAAGCGATTGATTGGACAAGCATCGATGCAGCCATTCCGTCCGACGCTGCAGCATCGCTGGGCCTGAACACGTTGGAGTCAGCAATTGTGCCGCTGGTCGAGCTCGAAACCTATTCCAGCAGCACACAGCTTAATGCGCTGAATCGGCCCATCGCTTCGACGTCACCTGACGGAAGCATCTTCCGTCCGAGATTTAACGAAGCGAATCTGCTCGATCGAGTCGATGTCAATTTGAAAGGTGCCACAGCCAACGGCGAACTCGTTTGGACGCCTTTCGTAACCAACATCGACTACGACGCCAAAGGCCAGCGGCAGCGAATCGACTATGGCAACGGAGTCCGCACAACCTACAAATACGATCCGCTGACGTATCGGCTGACCCAGCTTCTAACTCGCCGCGATCCGTCCAATTTTCCGGACGATTGCCCACAGCCCTCGCCAGTCGGTTGGCCGGGATGTCAGTTGCAGAATCTGCATTACACCTATGATCCGGTTGGCAATATCACGCGCATCCGTGACGATGCGCAGCAGACGATCTTCTTTCGCAACAAACGAGTCGAACCGACTGCCAATTACACCTACGACGCCATTTACCGCTTGATCGAAGCCACGGGGCGAGAGCACATGGGACAAATCGGTGGCGCGCCGATTCCTCATTCCCACAATGATGCTCCGCGCGCCGGTCGCCTGTGGTCTGAAAACGACGGCAATGCGATGGGAACTTATGTCGAGAGTTATCTCTACGACCCCATCGGCAATTTTCTCGAAATGCGTCATCGCGGCAGCAGCCCCATTCATTCCGGTTGGACTCGCAGCTATGCCTACAACGAGGCTAGCCTCATTGAAGACGGCACCAACGGAACTCTCTCCAAAACAAGCAACCGACTCAGTCACACCATTGTCGCTGGCGTATCCTCCGCGACTGAACCTTATATTCACGAAGCACATGGCAACATGACCTACATGCCGCATTTGGGCGGATCGCATCCCGAAGCCAATATGCACTGGGATCACCGCGATCAACTTTGCCGAGTCGACCTTGCAGGCTCAGGAACCGCTTACTACACCTACGACGCTAGCGGCCAACGCTCCCGCAAGGTGATCGAACGCTCTACAAACCTCGTCGAAGAGCGCCTCTATCTTGGCGGATTCGAAATCTACCGTCGCACGCAGGGTGCAGCGATACTTGAACGCGAGACCCTGCATGTGATGGACGATATTGAGCGTATCGCACTAGTGGAGACATGTAACATCAATACAGATGAAAGCGGCAAAGCACCGAAGCAGCTGACGCGCTATCAATTAAGCAACCACCTAGGCTCGGTTGGTCTAGAACTGGATCATCTGGCAGGTGTGATTTCGTATGAAGAATATACTCCGTACGGAAGTACGTCGTACAGTTCCGTTCGCAGCCAGAATGAGGTGCCAAAAAGATTTCGTTATACGGAAATGGAGCGGGATGGCGAGACAGGATTGGCATATCATTCGGCGAGATTTTGCAGCTTATGGCTCGGGAGATGGTTGAGTTGTGACCCACTTGGGATTGAACCAGGGCTAAACACATATCTTGTGGTGCGAGGATCACCAATTCGTTACTGCGATCAACGTGGCACGAACAATTCGAGTGGACCGAAAGTAGACCCTCTCCTACATGCCAAAGGAGAGCTAGCAGCGGCAAAGCTTGAACTACAGGAGTATAAACGTATCGCTGATATGGATCCAGCCGTACGGAAACAGCAGCAGAAAATCGTGTTTACACAAATTAATACGCTCAAAAACGTGTCAGGTAAACAAGATACCGCGCTTATAAACATATTGGAATCGTATTTGAAAAGATTGTCGAAGCCAAACATAGATATTCAAGTCAACCTAGCTGATCAACGAGTTAATAACGCGTACACAGCGTTGGCTAAACTAACGCAACCACCACCACCACAACAACAACCGCCACAACAACAACCGCCACAACAACAACCGCCACAACAACAACCGCCACAACAACAATCACCGCCACCACCACAACAACAACAATCCCTAGGTCCATATAGAGGTGAGAGGCCAATTCCACCTGTTCCACCGGTGCAGAAAAAGTCTTTGTGGAACACAATCCAAAATAGTGTACGGAGGGCGTTTGGCAGCGGAAGCGGTAAGGGGGGCAGTAAGGGAAGTGGAGGTACGCCGATGTTCACTCCGTTAGACGCATTGAAAATGTGGGAGGAAATGAAAAATCCACATGAGAAGGCCGACGTCGAAATAGTGCAAGAACTTGGTGATGGGTTGTTTTACGGTGGCTTGAGATTTGTTCCCGGCCCAGCTGCCATTGCTGGTGCTGTCTCGAAAATCAGCACAGAAATAGTCGTAATACCAGTCGTTGAGGAACATACAAGTTACTTCGAGGTTGCTGCTGAGGAAGGGAAGCGTGTCGAAAGGGCATTGACTTGGGCCGGAGTGGAAAATCAAGGCGTTAAGACAGCATTCGGCTCTTTCGCTTCGGGAGTCGCCACAGCCACGCCCGCCGCGACACTGCTGAGAAACGGCCTGCTTAGTTTGTGGTAGTGAGTATTGGCTTGTTTACCGAGAGATCACTGCGGGGAAAACCAACATGAAACTTCAAGATCGAGATCTTAGTAAGGGCATGAGTGGCGACGATGTCAAGTTGCTGCACTTCGAGCTAAAACAGCTCGGGTTTTTGATTCCGGATACCGAAGTTGCTAGAGCTACCTTTGGCGATGAAACGTTTAAGGTTGTAACGGAGTTTCAAAAGAAGCATCAATTGCGTCCAACGGGCATTGTCGATCAGATCACGGCTACGGCCATCAATCGTGACTTCGATGCTTTGTCGCTTGTGCAAGGACAGGTGCGCGAAGGCGATGACAATCCGTTTACCTCCGGGAAAGTCCTTGCGTTCGACAAAGATCTACGCAGTGAGCAATTGCTTGGCGAAAGTGAACTCACCAACGACGGTCGATATGAGATTCGATACTCGGCTGACAAGTTTAGCCGAGCCGAGAAGCGGCTCGCTGATCTGATCGTTCGCGTTGTTGATCAAACTGGCAATGTGCTGTTTTCATCCGATGTGATCTTCAATGCTCCAACTAGGCAGACCGTTGATGTCGTGCTGAATGGGCGATCGCGTCCTTCCGAGTTCGAACGGTATGTAAAGGACATTCAGCCGTTGTTAGAGCGAGTCAAGCTGCCTGAACTGACTGAATCGGATATCGACTTCGTGACAGGTGAAACAGAAATCCCAGTCATGCATGTTGCATTTCTGGTGGTCGCTCATCAACATGCAGTCACTACGGCTATAGACGCCGAGTTGTTTTATGGGCTGTTTCGTGAGAATGCACCGACTTCACTGCCAGCTTTGCTGACGCAAACGCACAAGACTCTGCGAACGGCAATTGATTCCGCTATCCAGCAGCAAATCATTCCGAAACGGCCCGAAGCTGAATTGGATCGAGCCATCCAGGCGTTGCTGAAACAGCGCCGCGAACATCTGCTGCAATCCACCGGCGAGGTCTCAGCCGTTTCAGGTTTGCTCGGCACTGCCGGCTTGAATCGCGATCAACAAGGACAGTTTCTCGAAGCCTATCTGAGTTTCGAGGGCGACTCGGAACAATTTTGGAACTCGTTGAAATCTACGCCTCTCGCGGGTCAGGTTCGCTCGGTTCAAAACTCTCTTCAAATGGGACTGTTGACTCAAAACAATGTGCCGCTGATGCAGTCGCTGGCGAAACGTAGTATCCAATCGATTCGTGACCTGGCGAAAATCAAGCCCGATGAACTCAAGAAAATGGCTCTGGAATCCAAAGAGATCCTGGCTGCAATTCCTGCCGAAGAAGAGTCCGAAAGCGACGACTCCAAGGCGACTCGTTTTTCGAACGAACTGTTTGAAGTGTTGAACGATACAGTTCCCACTACCTTTGTTCAGGACGCCTTCGCACGCTCCACCGACACGGTTCGTTCCTCCGCTGCCAGAGTACTATCGCAGTTGCCAGAGTTTGAACTACGGGACGATGATCTTGAGAAAACGCTCGTGAACAATCCCCGTGTGCTGGAGGGGATCGCAGACTTGGACAAGGTCAAGGGGGTGCTCAAGCGAATGCAGCGAACCTTGCGAGTTGTCTCTCATCCGCAACACGCACAACTGCTGTTGGACGAAGGATTGGATTCGGCCGCGTCGATCACCAGCCTCTCACCTGCCGCGTTTCAAGAGCGTTACGCGGAAAAGCTCGGCGGGGTGGCTCAAGCTCGCATGATCTACAGTCGAGCCCAACAGGTGAGCGATACGACGCTGGCGATCGTGTCCACGCTTCAACAATCAATCTCCGATGTCTTGACTGCCACGATTGAACCTGTTCCAGAATCGGTCAAAAGTCTACCGAACTTTGCGACGCTATTTGGTCCGCAAAGTATGTGTTCGTGCTCCCATTGCCGATCGGTCTTGAGCCCAGCCGCTTATTTGGTCGATCTGCTGGAGTTCCTCAATCCGAAAGGTAACGAGAAGCCAATTGATAGACTCCGTAGCAAGCGGCCAGACATCGAACATATCCTGCTAACTTGCGACAACACCAACACGCCACTTCCCTACATCGACTTAGTCAATGAGGTTCTAGAGTTCTATGTCGCTCAAGGAAAACTTACCGCCGAAGCAGCCAGAAACACCAACGACGTTTCAGCCGCTGAACTGAACGCCAATCCGCAGAATGTCATTCAAGCCGCTTATGACACGCTGGCCAAAGCTGTTTATCCACAAACGTTGCCGTTTTATCGGCCGCTGGAGATCGCTCGCCTATACCTCAATCACCTCGGAACCAATCGCCATGCATTGATGCAAGCCTATCTGCGCAACGGCTCACCAACGGAGATCGAACTCGCCTGTGAATCGCTGCAGATGACTGCGCTGGAACTCAAGATTGTCACCGGTGTATCGGACCGTCCCTTGGTGGATTTTTACAACTTGTCTGGGGCGCAGAATCTTGAAACACTGTCGACCATAAAGGTCAGCGAGTTCTTGCGGAGCACATCGCTAACCTATGAACAATTGCAAGAACTCTTAAAGACTGCGTTCCTCAACCCAAATGCAGACATCAAGTTGGATGACGAAGACAGTCCGCCGAAGTGCAATCTCGACCGCATCAAGTTGAAGGGATTAACAGCCAAGTTCTGGCAGAACGCACATCGCTTTCTCCGGTTGCGGGGCATCGTGGATTGGACAGTTGTCGAGCTTGATCTTGTATTCCTGGCAATGGGGATCGACCAGATCACTGACGACACCATGATTCGACTGGCCGCGATGAAGCAATTGCAATCGCTGACAACGCTTCCAGTCGAAGTTCTCGCCAGTCTGATCGGTATCATGAACGCGAAGTTGCCAAACTCGCTTTACCAAAGACTCTTCCTTAGCAAATCCGTATTGAACTCGACTGCGATCTCCGTTTTTGAGGCAGTCCGAGCTGGAACTTCGAATGCTATTCTGGGAGACCATCATTCGACGATTGCTGCTGCGCTGCGGTTGAGTGAAGCCGATATCGAATTGTTGTTCAAGCACTTGGGCTTTGAAGCATCGACTCCAATGACTCTCAAGAGACTGTCAGAGTTGCATCGCTATGCAGTTCTTGCTCGTGCAATTCGGCTTCCCGTCCGCGACTTGATCATCCTGACCAAGCTCACGGAGAAACCTCCGTTTGTTGATGGTAATCCGAGGGCACCGCTGCAATTTATTGATGATGCGAACAAGATCCGCAAATCAGGTTTCACTGTCGCTCAAATTTACTATCTGTACTACCACGAGAGCGACGCAGCTCGGCCGCTGCAGCCAACCATCGAGAGTCAGCTTCAACTACTGCGCACGTTAAAGACTAGTTTGCAAGCAACACAGCTTATCGAAAACGATACCCAGGACGCCAAGTTGGAGCTTCTGCGAGCTGGTTTGTTGGAAGTTGTCGAGGAGGCTGTAATCGATCAAGCCCTGCTGATCATCGAAGGAAGCGACAAGTTAACTCCTGAAGCTCGCGCAAAATTCGTGAAAGAACATTTCGCAACGTTTGTGGATCCAGACGAAGCATTGGCGACCTTGCAGAATCAGGCTATCGGCTTCAAGGAACGGTTGAGTTACATCCAAAACGGGTTGACACATTACAAACAGAGTGGACTTGTCGTTCAGGTCCTAAGCGAACGGCTGGGAATCGACAGCCGTTCGATGCTGTTACTCCTACAGGATTTTCTTCAGACCGCGGAGATTTCAAACGAACCACTGCTTCGATCGTTTTTGCGACTGGCGGCTGTTAAGAAACCGGATTCTAAGAATCCCTCTCTTCAGGAGGAATTTGGTCCCAACCTGGAACCCATTCTGGACGGTTTGCTGCGTTTGCAGAAAGCAGCCCTGCTCGTTCAAGGCTTTGAAATGACCGACAGCGAAGTCCGTTTGTTCGGTAAGCAAGGGGCCGACTTCGACGGATTTAACTGGAATGAACTACCGATCAAGGCGGGAAACAACCCAGCGCAACTTCAGTCCTGGCATCGTTTGGCAGGTTGGTATCGTCTGCGCGATAGCATCGCACAACAGGCAGCGACATTGGCGGATGTCGGACTGGCGGCTGCGAAGTTAGTACCACTTGAGACCGGCGATTCAAATGCAGATCCACGATTGAGCGCTATCTCAAAACTCAAGCAAGCGTCCGGTTGGTCGGAAGTCGACGTTGATTTCTTGGTTGGACCAGAAGGATTCGACCTGAATCAGGCATCGAATTTCCTCGATGAACGCAAGCTGGCTCGCGTTCAGGTTTGCATAGAGATAAGCCGACGACTGGGCGTTTCGTGTTCCACGCTCTTTGATTGGGCCTCCAGTCAAATCGATGGTAATCTGGCAGATCAAGTCGTCGCAGCGGCCAAAGCGAAGCATTCGGACGAACAATGGCTGTCAATCGCTAAACCGCTCAACGATGAATTGCGCGAGCGGCAGAAGTCGGCTCTGGTGAGCTATGTTCTGGCTCATGATCCTGCCGTGAAGATGGCTGGCATTACTCATGGCAACGGTTTGTTTGAGTATTTCTTGATCGATGTTGAGATGAGCGCTTGTGCCAAGACGTCTCGGATCAAACAAGCGATTTCTTCGATCCAACTATTCGTACAGCGCTGTTTGTTGAATCTCGAAGATGGCGTCAGCCCTTCGGCGATCGATGTCGAGCGTTGGGAGTGGATGAAGAACTATCGCGTTTGGGAAGCCAATCGAAAGGTGTTCCTGTATCCCGAGAATTGGATCGAGCCCGAACTGCGCGATGACAAGACTCCGTTCTTTGAAGAACTGGAATCAGCGCTGCTTCAAAACGACTTGTCCTGGTCCACTGCAGAAGACGCGTACGTCAAGTACCTGGAGAAGTTGCATCAAGTGGCGAGGCTCCAACCTTGTGGAATTTATGTCGAAGAACCAGAAGAACCGGGCGATGATGAGATCGTGCACGTTTTTGCTCGCACGACAGCGACACCGCACAGTCACTTTTACAGAAAGCTCATTAATGGCGACCGCTGGACGCCTTGGGAAAAGCTCGATCATGAGATCAATGCGGACCACCTGATCCCAATTGTACGCAATCGTCGGTTGTATCTGATGTGGTTGACGTTTGAAGAGAAGCCTGACGAGAAACAAGAGCTCCCATGTCAGTATGTTCAAAGTCGTGAGCATTGGCGTTGGTTAAATGTCGAGTATCCGAATTGGCGAATCGAGCATGACGAGTGGAGAAAAAATCATGCAGCTTGGCGAGGGGAAAAGGCACTCAAAGAAGGCCTGGACTTGGCAGAAAAAACGACTGGCAATGCATTTCCTGATGTAGAGCTTGGCGAAGAGCCAAGCGAACCGAGAATGCCCGAGGAACCATCTTTTTCCATCCAACCCCCTCTGACACATTGGGAAGTCAAGCTAGCTTGGATCGAATACAAAGATGGCCAATGGTCTGCCCGGCAAACATCGACTGATGCGATCGTTTCACCGCACGTAGCAACAACTCTTCAGGATTTGTTCGTAGAACGACCTGAGATTGGTGACTTCATTTGGCACATGGCCTTCTACAAACTCATCCCGCCGAGAAAGAAAGACTCGATAGACCCTGTCGACTACGAAAAGACGATTATCTCCGTCCACCTTCCGGAACAGGACACGCACTTTGTTCGCATTGGCAATTTGCCGTTTGGAAATAGTGACGACAATAGTCCACTGACGATCTGGCTTTTCCGTCGTTATGCTCATCGCGAGAATGTCCTCGATCAACGTACCTATCCGATCGAAGGCTATGAAGCAATTGGGTGCTTTCAAATTCAGTGTGGTCGGAAAGTGGAAGCCTTTTCGTTCCCAAAGCCGATCAAGGAGTCATTCGAATCGCTTGCTCGACCGGACGGTACCACTAACGAGTCGATGAGATTCGTTCAGAAAACCTCGGATGACGCACTTCGATTTGCGTCGAAGAAACAGAACTTGGACATCCTACGCTCTGGCCAGGGCGCGTACGAAATTCTTTATGAACATCAAGAGTCTGCGTTCAACCTTCGTGCGCCATACCAGAATTTCTTCTATAACAACGCGTCGAAAACCTATTACGTCACGTATGCTGCTGATTCTCCATCCAAGCTGCTGCGAGCCCCCGGAAATGCGATTGCCTCTGTTCCGATCAAAAGCCACGTACCTCTGTTGCAGGCACTGACAGAGCCGAGTGTTAGCCGATTGCCATCGGGTATTTCCGTACAGGGAAATTCTCAGCAGTTAAAGGGTTGGAAAAGCAGGAACGCTCGCAAGCTGATCGATCGTGTTAACCGAGGACGATTCGATTCCGTACGAACAGCTAGGCAAGGGCTTCGCTTTGAGACCTTCTTCCATCCACACGTTTGCGAATGGATGCAACGACTCTACCGCGATGGGCTGCCTGGGCTCCTCACACGTGGTAGCCAGCGATTGGACAACGGGGCCAAGAATGACAAGACGCTGTTTGAAGTGCATTATGATCCATCGAGTGAAGTTGTAACTCCCTTCCCAACCGAACGAGTTGATTTTGATCGGGGCGCATACGCTTGCTACAACTGGGAATTATTCTTCCATGTACCGATGTTGATCGCCGTCTCTCTAAGCAAGAATCAACGTTTCGAGGATGCGATGAAGTGGTTTCACTTCGTCTTCAATCCCATGACTGATGATCCCGGTACGTCGCGGCAACGATATTGGAATACGTTACCATTTATCCAGAATGCGATTCCCGAACAGGAACAGATCCAGAACCTATTGCGGACACTTGCAGGCAAAAAACAGGGCTGGAAAGCCATCGAATCGCAGATTGACGAGTGGCGAACCAATCCATTCAACCCGCATTTGATTGCAAGAATGCGTCTTACGGCGTACCAAAAGCATGTCGTAATGAAGTACATCGACAACCTCATTGCTTGGGCAGATCAACTCTTCAGCCGTGACACCTTGGAGTCCATAAACGAAGCAACACTTCTATACATTCTCGCATGGAATATTCTCGGCAAAAGGCCACAATCTGTGGCAAAGCATGACGAGAAATCAGCAAAGTCATACCATCAAATTGCCAAAGACTTGGATGCGTTTGGAAACGCACTTATCAATGCAGAAGGAACCATCCCTTACAAAGCTGAGTTGACAAAGGCCTCTAAAACCAACGGAAAGAGCAACTCCAGACGATCATCGCTTATTGCTGCCCCGTCAGCAGGTGGTGCAGGGATACACAAGTCCGCGATCCGTTCCCTCAACTTCTGTGTACCGCAGAACGAGGAAATGCTCCGTTGTTGGGACACCGTTGAGGATCGCTTGTTCAAGATTCGGCATTGTATGAACATCGAAGGGACTGCTCGCCAGCTGCCCTTGTTTGAACCTCCGATCGATCCCGCATTACTCGTGAAAGCGAAAGCGGCAGGACTGGATCTAGGAAGTGTGCTCAACGAAATGTTCGCACCATTGCCACATTACCGATTTAGCGTGATGCTGCAAAAAGCGATGGAGTTATGTAATGAACTAAAGTCGCTTGGTGGAGCGTTGCTGTCTGCGCTCGAAAAACGCGATGCGGAGGCAGTATCCAATCTGCGAGCCTCTCAGGAGACAAATCTGCTAAAGTCAATACGCGCTGTGAAGCGTGATCAGATTGACGAAGCAAAGGCCAACATTGATGCGTTGCAGAAATCTCGACTGACAGTTGAAACTCGATACAACTATTACCGTGACATCGAAAGGATAATCGTTTCGGAACAGGAACAGCTGGACGACATGTCCACGGCCCATAGTTTCAACTTGACGTCACAAGGATTGCAGGCAGCCGCTTCAGCAGCATTCTACTTTCCAAACATTTCGACTGGCGTTGGAGGAGCGCCGCCCGGCCCAGTGACGATTGTTGAATATGGAGGCGGGTCAAACATTGGCCCTGCCTTACAAGTTAGCGCGACGATCTTCAGCATGATCGCATCCGAATTCAGTTATCAGGCAACGCGATCCTCCATCGTTGCTGGCTATGCTCGCCGATGGGCCGACTGGAAGTTGCAGGAAAAACTTGCGTCACGCGAACTAGACCAAATCGACAAGCAAATCGTAGCTGCCGAAATCCGTCTGGCCATCACGGAGAAGGAACTTGACAACCACGAATTGCAAATTGTGAACAGCGAATCTGTTGCCGATTTCCTGCGTTCCAAGTACACGAACGAAGAACTCTACAACTGGATGATCGATCAAACGTCGAAGGTTTATTTCCAGACTTACAAGCTTGCCTACGATTTGGCGAAACGCGCCGAGCGAACGTACCGCAATGAACTGGGGTTGAGCAAATCCGATTTTGTGAGATTTGGCTACTGGGACAATCTTCGCAAAGGTTTGTTGGCGGGCGAACAATTGGCACTCGATCTCAAGCGGATGGACGCCTCTTACCTGCAAAAGAACAAACGTGAGTACGAACTGACTAAACACATTTCGCTGCTGCAACTCGATCCGCAGGAATTGATCCGGTTGCGGCAAACGGGCGAGTGCGAATTCAATATTCCAGAGTGGTGGTTCGACTTGGATAACCCTGGCCATTACATGCGCCGGATCAAGAACGTGAGTCTGTCGATTCCCTGCGTCACCGGCCCCTATGTAGGCGTAAATTGTACTTTGTCTTTGCAGAAAAGCTGGACTCGGATTACCGCCGCAGAGGTTGCTGAGAACGGCGAAGACTACCCACGCAAGCCCGATGACGACCTACGGTTCGTAGGCTCATTGGGTCTTGTTGAATCAATAGTCGTCAGTTCTGCTCAGAACGATAGCGGACTCTTCGAGACGAACTTCCGGGACGAACGCTATCTTCCATTTGAAAACGCCGGTGTGGACAGTACCTGGAAACTTCGCTTGCCAGCAGATCCCCGCAAGGATTTACCACAGTTCGACTATGACACGATTAGCGATGTCGTTTTGCATGTTCGATATACTGCCCGAGACGGAGGAGACGTCCTGCGAAAGGCTGCTCTTGGGGCCATCCAACAAGAAGTTAAAGAGGCGAACAGTTTCGAGGGACTGACAAGGTTGCTTTCGGTACGACACGAATTCCCAACGGCGTGGGCCAAATTCCAAAATCAAGTGACGGAAGATTCACATTTCGATTTGGCAATCAATCTGCGAAGGGAGCACTATCCTCTATGGGCCCAAAAACTCAACTCTGTCGCACGACTCACGATCTTCGTCAAAGGCAACAAAGATTTGCAACTTGGCAGCAGCATTGATCTTGAGATCACGCCTCCCAAGCCTGACAGCCCCACGACCATTAAGGAATCTCAAACAAATAAAGTAGATGGTGATTTTGGTGACTTGTTTGAATGGAATTTTCCCAATCCTGACGCGGTACCAACGGGAGATCTGAAAATCACCCTGAACTCGAAAGCAATAACCGACCTTTGGATCGCAGTGACCCTAATCAACAGCTCCAATTGATGATCTTGGCAACAGACCAGTCTACGCTGGTGGGAATAAAGCCGACGCGAGTTTTATTTTGGAAATAAGCATTGAAAACGGACCCGGGGCTAATTGAGGCGAATGTTCGTAGCGAACTTCGCGAAGCGGAGTCTGCGGCTGGTCGGGTGTGGTCATGAAAGGAAAACTGAAAAGCAATCTGGAATATCATGCCGAAGTTTGTCTTCGATCATCCGTCCAATCCGTGTAATCCGCGGTTTTGTTTCACATCGAATGCCGGGAATCTAACCACGGATTTCACAGATAACACGGATGAGAAACAGGAACATTGGTCAAGTTCAAACTAATCCGCCTGTGTTGCGAGTCTTGAACAAGTTGGCGATAGCGTTCAAGCCGTCTCCGGTGGGGAGATCTAAACTCTTTGTGGTCGCATAATTTTCCCATGCTCTTCCGGTTGCACCGCCGAAGTTTGTCTTCGATCATCCGTCCAATCCGTGTAATCCGTGGTTTTGTTTCACATCGAATGCCGGGAATCTAACCACGGATTTCACAGATAACACGGATGAGAAACAGAAACATTGGTCAAATTCAAACTAATCCGCCTGTGTTGCGCCACCAAAATACACGATGTCAGATCATTCACATACTCCCTATGTTACCAAATCGGCTCCTGACCCCTTTTTTTTTCTCGCCTTGCCCATCCGACTTAGCAGCGACAAGAGCAACTAGGACGGACATCTCCGACTCTGTGACTCTGCGACTCTGTGTGACAACTTTCAGTTACACGGATTGGATTCACACAGAGGCACAGAGCCACAGAGTTTTCGGCACCCATTGCCTTCAGCTTATTCTCAGTACAGCTACATCTTTCTCCACATGCTTACGCTCGCGCCCAATTTGACGCTTACCGCCGGACTGCCAGGCGACGATCATTCCACGTCACCTGAACCATGCCCAGAAATCTGGTCTTGAGATGGATTGCTTGCAACACCGTATTCACATTTTGTGGCCACAGAATCAAGCGAAATCGAAAAGCAGTCGATACTCTTGTCATGGTGCGCCTGAGTATTCGGCGCAATTCCGGTGTTTTGACACTAATGTCTCGGCGCTCGCAGCGCGTGGGATGATAAGGTGCAGCATGACGTTATTGAGCCGCGTTTCTCTTCGCTCCTGCATCTGTTTGCTGGCTTGGCAAGCTTGTTTAACACATGGTGATCCGGGGTTGGCTATCGAAGTTGCGTTGCCGCAGGTACCCAATCCTGCGGAAATCGCTAGCTCGCGAAGACACGCTACCTCCATTTACAGGCCCGTTGATCCACTCTCTGCTTTTTCCAAGCAAGGCAGCGACGGAATGCTGTCAATCGACAAGATGGTTGGACCCATGGGGGAAAATTCAGCGATCTTCTCGAAGTTGTACATCACCAACGATTATCGCGGATTGCCGATGTCGCCGTTGGAAATCGTGCGCGGACAATGGTCGACCGGCGAGGGAATTGTCACTTGGCAGGGGAACGTGTTTACTTGGGTTAGCCCGGATTTTTCTCACCAGCCGCTGTATTTCGAGCAACCGAATCTCGAACGGTATGGGACCGGACCAGGGCGCCTGTGGCAACCGCCGCTGGCGATGGCTCACTTCTTCGGTGCTCTGGTGCTGACGCCCTACAAATTGTTTGTGCAACATCCGTGTGAACAAGTCTATTCGCTCGGTAGCATTCGGCCAGGCAACTGCGCACCCAAAGAACACCGAACGCTGGTCGGTCAATCGTATCCTTGGGCTGTACTGAAGTACTGGCGAGACGATTGTCGCTAGGGACTGTCCGGTGGTAATTCGATCCAGCGCATCCATAGTTTGTGCTTGGACCTTTTCTCGCGCAGTTTACTCCCTACCGCAACTGCGGAATCGTGCGGCGGCCCAAAAAGAAAAACTGATCCAAGCAAGATTTGGTCGGCAGGAATATTCAGCCAATGAAACACTTGAGGCTCGCGCAGCGCGCCGCCACTGGACCAATAATTGCGTATCCCCATGGACGTAGCGACCAACAACAGATTTTGAATCGCGGCCGCAGTGGCAGCGATGTGCTCCATGTTTTCGATGGTCGCATCGAACAAAGGTGAATTCGCTTGCGGTATGCCAGACGGCCGAGCGACCTCGGACGCACGATTGGGAAGCCAAGTAACTTGAATCAAGGCATCCGCAGCAGATAACATCGTCGGCAATTTGCCCGCGTTCTCAGGCGGCAGACGCTGCCGCAATCTCCGACACGCGCACGCATCGAGCGCGTACATGCGCCAGGGCTCGATAGCGGACAATTCGTTGCTGGATTGATGAATCGCATCGCATGGTCGATGGAATGGAGCCCAACCAGCAGCAGCGATCAAGCGTTCGACCTCCGCGCGCACCTCACGAACCGGTAGGTCGGTCTCGCTCATTACCTTTACTGTGGCCCGATCACAGATTGTTTGTTCAATCGCCGTGGCCGAAATGGATTCATTCATTCGATGGACCTTGCTGCTTGCGGGGTGCTCCCGGTACTACTTTCTTTTCCGCAGATCGTGATAGGTAAGCTAGTAGCGCCGCGAAATCCTGATCCGAGAGCAACTCGGACATGTTCTCGGGCATCAACGAGCGTTGTGTGTTGCGGCGCTCGACGATATTCGTTGCAGAAATGGGAGTCGACTTGCCGTCATTGCCGACGAGTATCAGGCTGCCATCGGGCTGTTCGCGCAGCAACCCACTCAGCACTTTATCATCGTCGAACAAAATTGCGGTAATTCGAAACGCGATATCCACATTGCGATTCGGTAGGAGAATATCTTCTGCCAGTCGAGCGGTGCCCCGCGCGCCGATGCCATCAAGCTGTGGACCAATGGTTTGCCCACGTCCATCAAGCTGATGGCAATTCGCGCAGTGCTTTTCAAAAACCGCCCGTCCGCTCTCAGCGTCTGCCGTGGCAAGATCGAGTTTTTCCAATCTCTGAAGTAAAATTCCCGGCCGCTCGTCCATTACTTGGTCGGCTTGGAGGCTGAGTTCCATCAATGCGGAAACTGACGCATCGTTGACGCGCGTGGGCAACAAATCCCTTGCGCCCCGCAGAGCGCTGATCGACATCGTCCCCTGCCGAACTAGAAGGTTCAGCAGTTGACGCCCTTGAGCTTCACCCAGAACCGAGCGCGCAAACAGTCGCTGTTGTTCGACCGTCAACGCTTGGACAACTTGAGTGGCGAAATCCTTCAGATCGACATCGTTCATGGCTCGCACCAGTTTGTCCAAGTCAGCCGCTTGAGGTCGGTATTTCTCGGCCAGCGACACGAGAACGGCTTGCGTTTGCCGACCGTCGCTTTCCCACGCTGCGGATAACAATCGCAGTTTGCTGCCTCGACTGAGTTGCGAGTTGGTAACTAAGGATTCTGCCTGCTTGACTGCCTCAGATCCAGGCGAGATTTTCAAAAGACGCGCCAAACTGTCGGCCAATCGCGTGGTATGACTACCATCCAAACGGCCATCGGAGAACCGGCCGATGGCGATCCAAGCGAACGCTCTACGCTGATCACCGTCCACACATTCCAGGATCACTTGGCGATTTTCTACATCTGCCAGGTCCCAATCGATTCGTCGCGCGATGTCGTTGCGCGGCACAGCGGCGGTCATCAGCACAGTTCGATCGATGGCATCCAGCAACCTTACCAAGTTACGGTTTGGTCCGTCTGTTCCGGGTCTGCCATTGTGTCCTGCGATCCAAAACGACAATTTCCGTGGCGCAAGAAAGGGTTCCGTCGCCCAACTTCCCACGTAGTCTTCACCCAGCGTGAAGCTTGAATACATGGATGCTGACTGCCCGTCGTCGCAGCGTCGCGGTTCCATTTGCCACGCTCGTCCGCGCGCCTCGCGCCAGTCGACGCTGGGCATGTTAGCTTGCGTCCGCGCGACCAATTCGCTGGCGTGCCGGCTGGCCAAACGCTGCAGATGATTTCGGAAATCGCTGGGAAATTCTAGACCTCGAGCCTTCAGAGACATTCCCAACCGCTCTGTCAATTCCGATTGGCGAACAATATCTTCAGAATTCGCGGTACGAATCAGGTCGAGCAATGAACTCAACTCCGTCACAGGTAGGTTGCGCGTCGCGTGCTCGATCGCTCCATCGAGCAACTCAGTCTGAAACGATGAGTGTCGCGACAAGAATGCGATAGATGCCTCGGCAGCTCGCTGCGAAGGAATCGCTTGCAAGATTCGTGCAACATCAACAGCCAATGGATCGGCGATCAAGATCTTGTGATCGGGAGTCCAGGTCGTTGGATTTGAGGAATCACCAGATTTCATGCCGGTTCGCCAGTCGGATAAGACCCAGTCCAATGACGCGTCTACTTTCAGTAGCTCGCGCGCGGCCAGTTTGGCGGCATGTTTGAACACGGGATCGGCGGTCGCTGGCGAACTGATCGACAGCAATCGCCTTACATCCGTTGGGTCACCGATGGCAGTTATCGCTGCGACGGCCGCCAATCGCACTTGAGGATGTTCGGAGTGGAGCAAGTTGCGCACTGTCGCTAGATTCTGAGTGGGGATCGATGACACACTCTGTGAGTTGTCGGCGATACTGCGCAGCGCAGCCGCTTGCAGTAGAGGTAATTCCGATTGCAGAATCAGTAGCCTGCTCGTTTCATCCAGCGCTTTCGCTCGATGCAACGCCCACAGCACACCAACTCTCAGGTTCACAGCCGATTGCTTGCTCAGCAAGCGATCCCGCAACGCCGCGATTTGATGCTGCGCGAGTGGTCGTGCTAGTAATCGATCTAGCGTCAAATCTCGAACGGTCGGATGATCGCTAGCCAAGTTCGCGTAGAATTGCGAGTCCAACTGTAAGTCGCTGGTACTAGATAGTGCAAGCAAATTGCGGTGGGGCGATACTGTTGGCGTGTCGCGCTGGTCGCCTTGCCAAGTTATTCGCCAGATTCGTCCGCTCTCTCGATCTCGCTCGGGATGTGTGAGAGGTACTTCATAGTGACCGATGATTTTGTTGTAGAAATCGGCGACGTAGAGCGCGCCATCGGGACCAAGCTGCAAATCGACTGGACGAAACCAAGGATCGTCGCTGGTGAGAAAGTCGGGCAGCTCGATCGCTTGCACCGAAGCGCCATTCCATTCTGGGCGATTCGCGTTAATGCGGCTGGTCATTACATTGCCGCTGTAGAATCGCTCGCGAAATTTGGCCGGGAAATGGCTGTCGTTGTAGTACACGATGCCGCAAATCGCCGTGCTGCCGTGGGCATGGCTCATCATATCCGGTACGAATCCCGATCCATCGTGCGGCCGGCCAAAACTGGGAAAGCAACCTCGATGCAGCAAAAATGTAATCGGCTTGCTGTGACAATCTGCCGTAAACCAATTACCCCACTGGTCGCGCGTCATGCCAAACGGATTTACTTGTCCCTGAGTGAATTGTTCGATGCGCGAGCCATCGTCGCGAAATCGAAGAGTATTTCCCGAGGTAAGACGAATGTTGGACCCGTCCTTCGCGGTTACATTGGACTGGTTGTTGTATCCGTGACAAGCATAAATCCAGCCGTCCCAGCCTCGTCGCATCGCGTTGATCATGCCATGCGTATCGCGCGTGGTATCAAACGGGCCAAGCAGCTTAATGCGCTCATCACAGGAATCGTCGCCGTCGGTATCTCGCAAATACCAGATATGCGGAATGCTGAAGCAAATGGCGCCATCGTGCACCGGAAGGATGCCGATGGGAATGTTCAATCCGTCCGCGAACGTTCGGAATTTGTCGGCCGCGCCATCTCCATTTTCATCTTCGAGAATAATAATGGAGTCGCGACCAGGCCCATTCGCCGGATAGGGATATTCCAACGTGCTAGTAACCCACAATCTGCCGCGCGCGTCGAAGGCCATATTCATTGGCTTGGCAATTTGTGGCTCTGCGGCGACCAATTGGATCTTGAATCCAGTCGGGAGATGAAACCCGACACGTTCCTGTTCCGGAGTCAGCTTCGGCGTCTCGCGGACACCTTGACCGTAGATCTCCGTGCGCGTCGTCGGCTCATCGGCTCCTTCTTCCGAAGCCACGGCAGTACCATGAAACATCGCCGTAAAGATGCACACTGTGAAAACGTTGCGATAGAATGCGCAGGTCAACATCGAGTTTTCTTCCTAATGCGGTGAGTCTGCGTTTCGCTGGCCTTGCGCGACCTCCTAAGGCAGTCAGTTAGTCTCAGGCCAATCCTCAGCGACTACGTTTGTCAAGGATCAATAAATTGCTGCACAGTATAAACCAAATTTGTGCAATACAATTCCCCGTTCGCACAGCCTGGTTACTCAGTCTTGGCATCGGAATGGTTGCGAGCATGGTTACCAGGCAGGTGGTTGGCGCCCAGCAAACACCGGATCGCCGATTCAATGTGCTGTTCATCGCAGTGGACGATCTGGGCAGCGTACTCAGTAGTGGCGGCCACGCCATGGCGAAAACACCTCATCTAGATCGCTTGGCAGCGACCGGCATACGCTTTGACCGAGCGTACTGCCAGATCCCGCTGTGCAATCCCAGTCGGACAAGTGTGCTGACGGGACTTCGTCCGGACAAGACTGGTGTATACGATCTCGATCGACACTTTCGTCAGCACGTCCCGCACGCGATTACTTTGCCACAACTATTTCGCCAACATGGTTGGAGCAGCGTTCGCATCGGCAAAATATTCCACTACGACGTACCAAAGGGAATTGGCACCGATGGCTTGGACGATGCTCCGTCGTGGGAGCGTGTCATCAATCCCAAAGGGCGCGATGTGACCGATGAAGGGCTGATTACCAATCCGACTCCTCAGCGGCCAATCAGCGCGGCGCTCAGTTGGTTGGCAGCCGAAGGTGACGATAATCAGCAAACCGATGGCATGATTGCAACCGAAGCGATCGAGTTGCTCAAGCAACCGCACGCCAAGCCCTTCTTCCTGGCAGTCGGGTTCTTTCGACCGCACACTCCCTTTGTGGCACCCAAACGGTACTTGCAGCTCTTTCCCACTAGCGCTCTCAACCTGCCGTTTGCGCCTGGCAATGACCGCGACGACATTCCACCAGCCGCGCTTGCGCACAACAACCAGCAAGCCAACTATGGATTGGACGAGGCGACTTGCAAAACTGCGCTGCAATCCTATCTTGCGAGTGTGTCCTTTGTTGATGCTCAGATCGGTCGCGTATTGCAAGCGATCGAAGATAACCGCTTGGCAGAGAAAACGATCGTAGTCGTGTGGAGTGACCACGGATATCATCTTGGCGAACACGGTGGGATTTGGCAAAAAAGAACGCTCTTCGAACCGTCGGCTCGGTCACCGCTGTTGATACGATTGCCAGGAGCAAAAGGAAATGGCAAGGCCTGCTCGCGCGTGGTCGAATTCGTGGACATCTATCCAACAATTGCCGATTTGTGCGGATTGCCAGTTCCAGCATCACTGGATGGTCACAGCCTTCGACCACTGCTGGACGAACCGACGCGCCCGTGGAACGAAGTAGCAGTCACACAAATTCTTCGCCCTGGCGACGGCCAGCCAGTGCTGGGGCGCAGCGTGCGCACCAACCGCTGGCGATTTACGCAGTGGAATCGTGGAGCATCCGGAAGCGAATTGTATGATCACGTCAGCGATCCGGACGAGTTTCACAACTTAGCCAATTCGCCGCAATTCCAAGTCGAGATTCCCAAGCTGCAAACGTTGCTGGACGAGCGAGCAGCAGGCGAGCCTCCTGCCGATGGTTACAATCCAGCTCGACTTTGAATCGATCATGGATTGATCGAATCGATTCACAATTCCAAGAATATTTGCTGGAATCTAGCCGGCGACTTTGGGGCCGAAGCGCGCGTTAGCAAGATCTTTGATCGCTTTGAGATCTAGTTTGCCACTGCCCAGCGCGGGAATTGCCTCGACTTCCAGAAAACTGTCTTCGCCTGGAAGGTAGAGATTCGGGAGTCCCGCGAGACTCATCTTGGCCAACAGTTCGCGTTTTTCGATTCCCAATGGACGGTGCAGAACTACTAATCGTTCGCCTTTCTTTTCGTCGGGCACTGAGGTGATAGCAACGCTCATCGAACCATCCTCCTGAGCGCCAAGAATGGCGGCCATGGTTTCTTCGATTTGGATATGCGGTACCATTTCGCCACCGATCTTCGAAAAACGGCTGAGCCGGCCGGTGATTTCGATAAATCCTTGTTCGTCGATTCTTGCAACGTCTCCGGTGCGATACCACTGGTCGTGCATGGCTTGAGCGGTTAAGTCTGGCCGTTTGTAATAGCCCAACATTACATTGGGGCCGCGGATTTCTAGCAACCCACTCTCGCCAGTTGGCAACGGGGTCTCGTCGTCCAGCGCCACAACTCTTGCCTCGACTCTTTCGATCGTCTGCCCTACGGTCCCTTCGCGCCAGCCGATATTGTCGCGCGCATTGGCTCGGCTGGGAGGCACGTTCACCGATACCAACGGGCTTAGCTCCGTGGTTCCATAGCCTTCTACAGGTCGCACACCAAATTGCTTTTCAAAATCTTCCGCCAACGCCAGTGGCATCTTTTCGGCACCCAATACCACAACATCCAACTTGCTGAACTGTTCCCGTTCGACACGGCGGATGTAGGTGCGTAAAAATGTAGGCGTCGCTAGTAACACCGTCGCGCCAAAATCTTGAGCCAGCTTGCCGATTTGTCGAGCATCTAGCGGACTGAAGTGATATGCGGCCGCTGACGGCAACGTCATCGCGCCCCACAGCGTAATCGAATATCCGAACGAATGGAAAAATGGGAGCACGCCCAAGACCATATCGTCCGCGTTCAACCGAACGCGGGCATCGATCCCTCGGACGTTCGAGTCGATGTTCTCGAAAGATAGTACGACGCCTTTCGGAACTCCGGTGGAACCTGATGTAAAAATGATGGTGACCGGGTCACTGGAACATTTGCGGGTCATTCCAGTCGCCCGCATTAATCCCGCGGCAGATCGGAGTTTGGCATTGACGGCCGCCCAGATTTTGTCGGTTAACGAAATCTTGTCTTTGATATCCTCGAGAAATACCAATGGACAGCCAGGATCTAAGTTCACTTTCTCGACAAAACGGCGACTGGTCAGCACGTGCTTCAGCCCAGCTACCTCGGAGCATTCACGGAGCACTGCCGAAGTAACTGTGTAGTTCAAGTTGACGGCCACTCGACCGCATAGCGTCACAGCCAAGTTGGTGGCCACCGCGGGCGCGCTCGGAGGCAAAAAGATTCCGACGTTTTCTTCATCTTGGCCGATCACCTCGCGCATCAAGTAGCGCCGCAGTGCTAAGGTTCGGATCAGCAGTTGCTCGCCTGTCAGTTTAGTTCCCGTTGAGTCCGCAACCTTGAGACGATGTTTGGACGCCTGGAGCTGAGCGAGCAGCCTTTGTACTACGAACTGATGCGCTTGGCCGGTTTGATTCACTTTGCAAGTTCCGCGTGCTGGTGGTCGATTCGAATGAGCGAGGGCTCCAATTTACCCAGCAACCTTTATTCCTTTGTCCGGTTTTCCTCGCGAGTGACTAATACCAAATTTGACCTGCTTGGATCGGGCGCAGCAGTCGCTCGCGAGGTAGGTAAAGTTTTAGGCTGTTTTCGAGAGAATAACATGAATTCGCGGTTGATCCTATGCCACACTTCGACTGTGTAATCACGCGAAACGACGCTTGATTACGTTATGCCAAGATCTCTTGCACGACTTGACCATGGATATCCGTCAATCGGAAGTCGCGACCTTGAAAGCGGTATGTCAGCCGAGTATGGTCAAAGCCTAGCAGATGTAACATTGTCGCGTTTAGGTCGTGTACGTGAACCCCATCGCGCACAATGTTGAATCCGAGTTCATCCGTCTGGCCATGCGCAAAACCCGCCTTGACTCCACCACCGGCAAGCCACACGCTGAAGCAACGATTATGGTGATCGCGGCCATCGCTGCCTCCTTGGACCATGGGTGTGCGGCCAAATTCACCGCCCCAAATTACCAGAGTATCGTCCAGCAGTCCGCGCTGCTTCAGGTCGGATATTAGCGCTCCGCTAGCTTGATCGGTATCGCCAGCATTGCGTTTGATATCCGCAGTTAAATTACCGTGCTGGTCCCACGCTTCGTGGAACAACTGTACGAATCGTACACCTCTTTCCACCAATCGTCTGGCCAACAAGCAGTTCCGAGCAAAACTGGTTTCATGAACGTCCTTGACGCCATATTGCACTAGCGTTTCTGCCGACTCGGTGCCCAGATCCATCAATTCCGGTGCACTAGTTTGTAATTGATAAGCCATTTCATAGCTCTGGATACGTGCGGCGATTTCCGGATCGCCTATTTCGGACAGCGCGATTTGGTTGAGTTGCGCGAGTGCATCCAACGACTCTCGTTGCACTTGATTGTCTATGCCAGGAGGATTCGAGAGGTATAAAACCGCGTCACCAGCATTTCGAAACGGTACCCCAGCGAACGTATTGGGGAGAAAGCCAGCTCCGTAGTTGCTCGCACCGCCGCTGGTACCTTTGGCGCTAGTCAAGACGACAAACCCTGGCATGTCCTCGGCCTCGCTGCCCAAGCCATATAATGTCCACGAGCCGAAACTGGGTCTGCCGAATTGTTGAGATCCAGTATTCATGAATATCTGCGCCGGAGCATGATTCACTGCGTCGGTATGCATGGACCGTACCAGGCAAATGTCGTCGGCGACTCGGCCGATGTTCGGCAACAATTCGCTCAACTCCATGGCGCAATCGCCGTATCGCCGGAATTTGTATTTCGGGCCCAGCAAAGCCGAATTCGGCTTGATGAATGCGGCTCGGTAGCCTTCCAGCAACTTCGCCGGCGGTAATTCGCCATTGTGCTTGGTCAGTGCCGGTTTGTGATCGAACAACTCAAGGTGGCTCGGCGCGCCAGCTTGAAAAATGTAAATCACGCGTTTGGCTTTGCCGGAAAAGTGAGGCAATTTTGGAGCCAGTGGATTTGGTGCAGCCAGCGAATTCTGATCGCGAGCCTGCGCTGGTCGATCGCGTGACAAGAGAGTCTGAGCGGCTAGTCCCGCCAATCCAAGCCCGCAGCCTTTGAAAAACCAACGGCGACGAACAAGGCCTGCCCAAGTTCGGAATGGATCTGAGGCAAAATTGGGAAGTTTATGCAATGGATAAGCCATACTCAGCCCTTCGCGCGCCGTGATGGCGCAAACATCTTTGCTCGTGTTCAAGTAAATCTCATCCCTTGATAATCGTCTCGTCAAGATTCAGTAGCACGCGAGCCACAATGGTCCACGCAGCAGCGTCTTGCGGCGTTGCCCCAGGGGCTATTGCGGGCAATTTCTCGCTATCTCCGGTCGAAATTTGGCGCGCATTTAACCAACCATCGGCGATTCTTTGGCGCTGGAGAGCGAGCAGTCTAATGAGCACCGCCCGCTCTTCGTCGGTGGGCGAGCGTGAGGTACAAAGTCGAAAGGCATGATCGATCCGCGCTTGATCGCTGGTGCCGCCTTCGCGCAGAACCCGCAGCGCCAGGGCTTGAGCAGCTTCGACGAAGACCGGTTCGTTCAATCCGGTCAGTGCCGCTAGCGGAGTATTCGATCTAATTCGACGTGCACAAGCCATATCGCCACAGTCTCTTCTTTTCCGTCGATCAAGTAAGCCGCCGGACCAGTCGCTTTTTTGCCATCCGCCTGTCGGTCATCAGGCTGGGAAAAATCCGCTGTAGCGCTCGCCAATTTCAGTTTTTCCCAAGACTTGGCTGCTGGTTGTCGAGCCAGAACGTCGATCTCCGTGACCGCCCATGTCCCCTGAGCACCGCGTCCTGGTCCACGATGTGGCAAATCGCCATGCGTTAACGCTTCGATACGCAGGCCGGTAATGCCAGCGAAATCGCCTGCAACGACCATGTAAATGTCGCTGCTGGAATGTCCGAGCATCAACAGTGATTTATCAACCAGTTGCACCGGGTGGTTCAGTCCGCTGTTACTTCCAAGTTCCAATGCATCTGTCGCGATCCACTGGGCTTGCTGGTTGATCACCGACTGGCGCCACTTCTGGATTTCCTCGCGCCAGTTGGAATGATCGCGCTTCAATTGTTCTTCGAGAGTGCGGATGCGCGATTGAATGTCGCCTATCTTTTGCTGCTGCGCGGCAGAATAGACTGAGGAAAGTGCTTCGTGTGAATCATTGAGAAACGCGAACATGCCGTAATATTCTTGCTGCGACAGTGGGTCAAATTTATGCGCATGGCATTGGGCGCATTGAATTGTTAAGCCGAGAACCGATTTGCCGACGCAATCCATGCGATCGAACATTTCAAACATGCGGAATTGCTCGGGAACAATTGCTCCCTCTTCATTGAGCATGCTATTGCGCAAAAAGCCGGTCGCAATTTTTTGCTCTTGCGTGGCGCCTGGTAGAAGATCACCCGCCAGTTGCTCAATCAGGAATTGGTCGTACGGTAAATCCCGATTCAACGCCGCGATCACCCAATCGCGCCAAATCCATTGTTCGCGACGCATGTCTTTCTCATATCCATTGGTATCCGAATAGCGTGCGACGTCCAGCCAGTGCCTGGCCCACTTTTCACCATACCGTTCACTGTCAAGCAACTTGTCCACAGTCGGCAGGAATCCGTGCTGCGCGAAGTCCCTAATTTCCTGAGGTGATGGGGGCAAGCCAATCAAATCCAAATACAGGCGCCGGCACAAGTTTTCGCTAGCCGCCGGCGCGTTCTGCTTGAGACCGAGCGACTGGAGTTTTGAATTCACCAAGCGGTCGATAGGATGTTCGTGACCAACCTGCGGTAACTGAGGCGAACGAGGAGGAACGAACGCCCAATGCGCTGCATACGGGGCCCCTTGATCGATCCATGTTTGAATCAGCCGCTTCTGTGCGTCTGTTAACTGTTTTTTCTCTTTCGGCGGAGGCATCACAAGGTCGGCATCGGTGGATCGAATTCTCGTCATCAGCCCACTATCCGCAGCGCGTCCTGGAATGATAGTTGCCTCGCCCGAATCGCCTCCTTTTAATACTGCGTCGCGCACATCCAGTCGCAAGCCTGACTGCCTCGCCGAATCATCCTGCCCATGACAATGGAAGCAGTGTTCGGCAAAAATCGGCTGAATGTCTCGCTGAAAATCGATGGCTTTTTCCTGCCCATGAAGCGGATCTCGAGTGACGACGATCATCCAAACAACCGCAAACACAGCTATCAATCGCAACGAAAAGCGAGCTGACAGATTCATAATCGACCAATTGTTATTGAGCAACACGCTAGAAAAATCTTCGCGAAATCGCGAACAGAATACACTCTTCTGAAAATCCCCCGAGGGATCGCCAGGCGTTTTACACTTGTCGAACCCATGAGTGGCCTGGCAACGCATTATAACTAAATAAACTCTCGGCAAATTGCGCTCCGCGCTCGAACTTTTCGATGCAGCGCTGGAGCAACACAGTGAATCTGCGACCAAACATGAAAAGTTTGGAGCGGGAATTGGCCTGATTCAACAGTATGTGTCAGGTTCGCAAGTCTTATCAACCAAAGAATTTGCGGATTTGGTTGTCGTGTTGTGTGTCGGGAATTGCGCGAGAATAGGTCGATTTTTGCCCAGACTGCGTACACAGGACGGACAAACTCCGTGCCACCGGTTAACAACCCCAAATCCTTAGAACGAGTTGCCCATGCTGAGACTAAATATCGGTGCTTATTCGTAGGCTCATTTCCGCCAGCATTTGGGTCAGCAATTCCATGGGCAAACCGACAACGTTGCTGGCAGATCCTTGTTCCAATCTTAGCCAAGGATGTCCGTCTTGATATCCAAAAGCACCCGCTTTGCCAACCCACAATTCGCTGTCGAGATAATCCTCGATTTGTGATTCAGCCAACGGTTCCATTAGTAGTTGACTTTGCGATACCTGAATCGAACGACGACCAGTAGGCATATGCCACAAGCACAACCCGCTATAGACATTGTGCCTGCGACCGCTCAACAGCCGCAACATGTCTGACGCATGGCGGCGATCTTTGGGCTTGCCGAGTATTTGCCCTTGGCACTCAGCGACGGTGTCGCAAGCGATGATCAGCGCTGGTCCTGGTACCCGCGGGGCAACATCTCGGGCTTTTTGAAACGCCAACCTCGCCACCAATTCACCAGGCGTTTCGCGCGAACAGATGCCACATTCTGCAGTTTCGCTAGGCAGAACGATATCGAACGTGTAGCCAGCCTGTTCGAGCAATTCTCGACGTCGAGGAGACTGACTGGCCAAGATCAATCGCATAGATTATGCCGTTGGCACGAAGGACTATTCAATTGTCACAGCAGGCAATAAACAAATGGAGTCTCGACAACTTCACGACCACGGACTTCGCGGTCGGTTGGGGTCGTCCGGATTCTCCGAGCCGGGCGATTGACCGCCGTCCTGGTCAAAACTTTGCGGAGGTCCAAAGTTGGGTCCTTGAAAGCGATGGCGGATCTGTTCCCAGGCGCTCTTGAGCGAATCCGCCAATCTGGCAATTTGGCCCGCCGCGAGAAACACTCGACAACTGACTGCAGAATGCGGATAGAAATTAGTGATAAAATCGAAACTAAACTCATGCGGTCCATGACCGATCATCACGGCATTCGCATAAGCACCGCTGAGCAGTTCGTCGCGCAATTTCAATTCGTCGTAAATCTCTTGAGCCGAAGGGCGACGCGGCGGTTGATATTGATGGCCAACCGCTTGTCCAAGCAACGGATTGCCGCCGCTGGGCGTGCTGGGATTGGCTGGCCCAGCTCCAGGTTGCCCGGGTCCACCTTGTGCACCACCGCCGGCTGGTGCGTTTTGTCCTGCGCCGCCTGGACCAGTTCCTGGCCCATTGGGACCCAAGGCGACCTCGTTGGGTGGCCAGTTCGGAGTCGGCAGATTTCCGTACCTTCCCTTATACAACTCAATATTCTTCATCAGCGCATCGACAAACTGGGGCAGTACGGGATGCGGCATGACAATGCGCGCGACGATTTGATGCGGCCGTCCGAGGTTCTGCACGAAATCGAGCACAAACTCGGTCGGAGCCGTCATTACGATAACACCCGTGCTGAACACCCCCCGCCCGACGTGCTCGGGAACTCGTGCTCGGACCGCCTGCTGTTCGTTGGGATCGGGACGATCTTCGGACGAATGCTGTTGCGACATCAATGATCCTTTCCTGCTAAATTGCCAAAATCCACTGGATAATATCGGTCGCTTGGTATTGGCCAATAGGCAATAACTGTGAAAGAATCGCTTACAACCGATTAGGTAATCGCCGCCATCAATCCCTAAACGGATCAATCGCTATCGCTGGCGCAGCCGGTTTGTGAGTTTCCTCTTGGACTCGAGCTGGTGCCGCTACGCGTACCACCATCACTTCGTTAGTCAATGAAAACAAATTCAACACGAAAATTACCACGGACGCCAGGGTGAGCAGCAACAACGAAAACATGATTTGGTCCGTGTTGCGATCCTCGACCATCTCCATGATCGTCCACATAAAATTCGCACATTGATGCCAAGCGTATGGGAAATTCTGATAATCATTGAGGGCGAAAATCGTGACCAAAGGGATCAAGTGGCCCATCACTATCAATACGATCAATATTGCCGCCGAAGCAACCATCGGAGCCGGAATAAAACGTCCCCACGCCAACATCAACAACCGAGTTATGCCGACGTAGCACGTCAGGTAGCACATCAGCGCATAACCGAACAACGTTACGCTTGCGTTCATACCATTCTTCATAAAGTCGGCGCGGCTGGACAAGTACAGTTCTTGCGCACCGACCGTACCAACGAGCGCTGCGTAGGTCACGATGATAAAAACGTACCCCATGCCACTGCCTGGATTTAGCCAAGTCAGCAACGCACGAGAAAAAAAAGTCTTGGGTAAACTTCTTCGTGCGCGAGGTGACACGATGCCAATCTCTCCACACATCAGTCCACCAAAAAAAGCGTAGCCGATCGCAATCGCCGTCAGTCCAGGTAACCACGGAATGGTAATTTTGTTCGCAGCGCAAACCACGCTCATCCAGAAATACGCCACCAACGAAAGCAGCAAAATTCGCCAGCGTATGGGTGTGGATTTGTTTTCGCTCGCAAAATCGATCGCAGCCGCCGCTGACTGCATCGCCAACACGATTGCCGCAAATACAAACGTCACAACGCCGAACATAACCATAGGGATTTCCGCTGGGGCACTCTCCATGGACAACATGAAATCAGGCTGGACGACCGCCATCGTCCAACTAATCGTGGCGACCAGCAGTCCCACCAGAAACAGCACCGATACGCTGCTCTGAGTCAACCGACTGCGCGATATCGACGCCAATAGCAATCCCACCGTGACCAAACATACCGAGAAGATCACCGTCCAACCCAAAATAAACAGGATCGTGAACAACCCGACTCCACGCAGTAAGTAAGTGAGCACGATACAAGGCGCCAGCGCGGAGAGGTACAGCACGACCTGCAGCAGTGACGTTACCATCTTGCCGCGGATAATCTGCTTAGCCGACAGCGTCGAGATACTGAGCAATTCAAATGTGCTGTCTTCGGTCTCAGTAGCCAGCGAACGAAAGGCGGAAAATGGAATGATCACCATTAACGGCACGTGCAGAATTACGAAGTAGCCGGCCAGCAGTTGCAATCCGCCCGGCACGTAATAGATTCTTGGTACCAACATCGCTACGGCCACAAAAGTCCAACCCACAGCCGCGATGAGAGTCAGACTAAAGCAGAGAACGAATTGCCGGCTCTTCAGCGATTGTCTCACTTCCTTGACCAGGATCGGATTGATCAGTTCACCTACTTTGGTCCACCAGCGTTCCCAAATTTTGCTAGGGTCGTCGCAGATGCGATGGACGCTCTGCTCTTCATCGGAAGTAGACATTTTCGCGCCGGATAACGCCACCTTCGTCACTGGACCGCTCCCGTCGTGATTTGCAAGAAAACGTCTTCCAACGTGTGGCTCTCCGCACGAAACTCCGAAATTAAAAAACCCGCACGAACCGCACCCGCGAGCAGTTCGGCTTGTTCTCGCTGTCCCGCCAAGAACTGGAATCGCACCACCAAGTCGCTGGTCTTTATTTTCGAAACATCTGTTTGATCATCCAGCCAAATGGCGAACGCTCCGGCTCGTTCCACAACATGTACCGCCACGTCGACGTGCGGTTTCAATCGACTTTGGATCTCCGCCACGCTGCCGGTTACTAGTAACTGTCCGCGTTCGATAATCCCAATCGTATCGCACATTTCTCCCAACTCGGTCAAGATGTGCGAGGATACCAGCAGACTCTTGCCATTGGCCGCCAATTCGCGAATCATGCAGCGCAATTCGATGCGCGCTCGTGGGTCGAGCCCATTGGCTGGTTCGTCGAGTATCAGGACCGCCGGATCGTGGATCATCGCTCGGCCAAGACACAGCCTTTGCCGCATCCCCTTGGAAAGTCCGCGAATCGATTTCTCAGCGATCTTGTCCAGCCCCGTGAACGCTAACGTATGTCGCAACCTTTTCGTCCGCTCGCGCCCCACCAACCCGTAACTTCGTGCGAAAAAGTCGAGGTACTCGACACAGTTCATGTTTGGGTAAGTGCCAAAATTATCCGGCATGAACCCCAATCGTCGGCGAACTCGATCCGGGTCGTTGATCACAGAAAATCCATCGACCAAAGCGTCGCCATAGTCAGGTAATTCCAGCGTCGCCAGGATGCGCATACTGGTCGTCTTTCCGGCACCATTGGGTCCGATATAGCCAAAAACCTGGCCCGCTTCGACTTCGAAAGAAACGTCATTTACTGCCTTGGTTGCGCCAAAGAAACGGTGCAATCGGCGCAGTTGAATCATGGGATGGTTGGCGGGCGCTATCACGGCAAGCTCCCGGTCACCAAAATGGAGCTCTCCACGATTTCGCCCGCCAACGGAATCTCGACTCCCTGAGTGTTCTTCACTGCCGTAATAAAGCTCGACGGCGGTAAATCCAAATCCTCGGAAAGGAGTTTGTTGAAGCTGACATTAACGATGTCGGATACCGTATCTTGCCCGTAGATGTTCGTCCAAGCCCCACGTCGCCGCGTATTGGTGAAGTTCATCAGCGAATTACCCGCAACCGACAACTCAGTGGGGGCGACCGGTCGCAATTTCGATCTCGCTCGAGCCCCGATTACATTGGCACTTGCTAAATCATTCGCTTCGACAACCAACTTAGCGTTGGCCGCCAAATTTTCTGCCAAGTAATAATCGTCCTTGGCGCCTCGCACAATCACCATCGGCAATACTTCGCTGGTCAAATTCCGCAAGATCGCTGACTGGGAATCCGGCGAAAGTTTGCATTCGATCGGCGAGGGAAAGTTCGCAACCGGATGTCCGACCAACAACTGCTGCTGCTGACGCGCCCGCAGCCAATTGCGCCAAATTTGCTTGCCACCCTGAAGATCAACATACGTTGAAACTAACTTTGTCGGATTAGGCATGTAATATCGAATGTCAGAGTCAACCACTGGACGCACATAGGTTGTGTCATTAAAGACGAGTCCTTAGCGGGGCGGCAATCCACTGAAATAATTCTGGCGCGTCCACACAAACCCGCTGCCCGATCGCGTTTCGAGCGCCATCACACCAGTAACGCGAATCGACGTTCCAAGTCCTTCGTGGAGCAAACTATAACTGACAATGATTAGCGTAGCGGCCAACGAAATTGCTGGCACCAGTAAGATCAACAAACTGCGCCGCTTCATTCTGCCGGTGAACGCCAACAGCCCGGGTCCAATCAAACTGCTAAACAGAGCCACGAAGACGCAAAACGTCCACACCGGTGGTTTGCCGACGGACAGAATGAGATTTCGCCAAAACCAATTTCCATCGTTATCGCTCTGCAATTTCGCTGCTACGGTGGACGTGCTCACGACATTATTTTGCGGATTCGCTGCTACGACAGACGTGGTTACGACACGATTCTGCAAATTCGTTGTGACGACAGACGTGTTCACGACACGATTCTGCGCTGTGACGACAGGCGTGCTCGCAGCCTGAGCGGACGGACCTGGGAAATCGGTAAACACATCGACCGTCCCAAGGTAGTACGGCCTGGATTCATAAGGCATCTTCTGAGATACCTGACCGTTTTTCGCCTTTACGCTCGGTTCTGCAGAAACGCCGTCGTCAACACCGAAATCCGGATTGTTTGCTGATAGTCTGGTCCACAGGCCATTGGTGTTGGCACTCGTTTTCGGTTCATTCAGCCAACGATCTACGGTCTCCTTCGCCTGTTCAATGTTCGCACATTTAACGTTGATCCATCCACCCGACATCACAAAGGTGCGCAGGCTCGCGGCTACTTCAGGACGGCTGCGTTGGATTTCTTCCAAACTCTCGATGGGGAGCAAAAAATAATCGCTGCCATAGTAATAACGCCAGTCGTCGCTAGCTTGTGGGACATAGCGTGCTCGTCGCGACCCCTCGACGGTGCTCAAAAAACGAGTTGTGCTATTTGCGTTCAACGAAAGTGGCGTTTGTGGATTCCCGATCCGATCAAAGATCGCGTTGGCTTCTTGCTGGGTCATACCAGACGTAGCGATCGCATTTCCAAAAGCACTAACTTGCGCGTTCGGTAGTACGTTTGTAGTAAAGTGGCTACCTCCGCGGCCAAAATTCTGAGCATTTGGATCTTCATCGATAATGTTCCGCCCATCTTCATAAAAAAGCATCCGACCGTAGGCGTTATTATTGCCGATCAAGAAATAGGGTACTTCTACAGTTACACTGGTCGAGCCTTGCGGCAACATTACGGGACGTCGGTACATCACGGACTGTTCGCGTCGGGGAAATTTGACTTGAAACGCGACCATCAACTGGCGATCGGCAGTACTCGGTCCGCCGACACTGGAAACTGTGATGTGCATCGAGCCGATGGCCGCTTTGTATGACCGTTCCTCGATAAATCTCACGCGTAACACGCCTCGTCCGCGATGGTTTTTGGTAGCAAATCCTCCCTGCGTGAACTGGGCAATCGCGCTGGGTATCATCAGCCAGAACCAAATCATCAGCCATGGAATCGATTTCGCCAAACTGACCGTATGACCAGTTTGGGCTCGACGATTTAAGATTTTCACGGTTGGTTCCGCTCCTCGAATAACACTAGAGGTTTCGTACCGGGAGGGTGAGGCTCCTGCCGAACCATTGCGACTCCTGCCGAACCATTGCGACTCCTGCCGAACCATCGCCACTACTGCCGAACCATCGCCATGCTCGGCAGGAGCCTCGCACTCCCCATTTAATTCCCCGGCTGGTAAATCTCATTTTGCCGCTCGCCTAAAACCACAAACATTTCTTGCATCAGCCATGTTTGCATCAGATATGTTCGCTTGGCCGCGGCGGCACGATTTGGTCGGGCAGTTGGCCGTCCGCAAACGGGCTCGACACGACCACCGTCGAATCGCTGAGTTTGCGTTCGAATTTTCCAAGCGAATAAGCCACCAAAAACGACATGCCATAAAACAACGACAAAAAGGCGAAAAACACTACCACGAAAATCACAGAGTAGATCAATGCGAAGACGAGTTCGCCCCGCTGATCCGCTGACCGAACCAAGAACATCAAGAGCGCTGCGAAACTGATGAGCGCGAACAACCACAACAAGCGAATCTTTGGAAACCAAGGTTGTGGTTCCGTTGTTTCGTCGGTCAAGATCAAAATTCTCCTAGTAACTAACGACCAAGTAGTCGTTCGTATTCATCATGGTTACCAATCCAAAACCAAATGACGCTACCACCTTCCTCGATACCAAGGGCACGAAATGCAATGCCCACGCTCACGGACCGAAATGGTCCAACTTTCTTGAAATGCAGGGACAGATGATCTGGATCGTCCTTCAAAAGCTCATAGTTCTTGTCAGCCAATTGTTGAATAGATTCGGAAAACGTCGGTAGCAATCCCAGAATGCAGGTGTCGCGTGATGATTCATAGCGGAATGTTTTGGCCGCGACGAAACTCGTTGAGGGCCTCCCGCGCAATCGCATCAAGTCTGCCGGAGGATGCATCCTTTTCAATTTGTTCGTCCCAGTAATTGCCGTCAAATCGCCGGAACCACTCCCGAACCTCGGCGAGTTCTTCGGGACGCAATTGAGCGACTTTTTGTTCAATCTCTGTTAATGTCATTACCTGCTCCATCGGATGAATCACACAATCGCAATAGCGCTGGAAACTGATAAGTACGAATAACCACAACAAGCGAATTTTCGGAAACGAAGGTTACGGTTCAATGTCTCGTCGGTCGAGATTATTATTCTCCTGCCGGGAAAACTCGCCAGTTGCACGATCAGGCGTTATTATGACGGCTTGTAATCGAATACTTCAACTGAGCAATGACCAGAATCGGTCGATCCCGGAAGGATTTCGTCAATCTCTTACTATTGCGGCGAAGAAACGCTGCGGAGTATCGTGCGTAATGTCCGCAGAATTTGCCGTTATGACTTTCCAATTCCAATTGATGTATCGGTCTGGCGAATTTGTTTCCAATTTTTGATACCTATTCGGGGAATTCTCGATGTTCTTGAATATTTTCAGTCCATACAAGCTGATTTTCACAGTGCAGCGCGAGTGTCGAGTGTGTTTGGGCGCGCCGGCAGCTTGGGCAACACTTGCGACCAGCCTGCTCGCGACGTTTTCCGGAATGACGTACGGGCAACAAGTGGACACAAAGAAAAACGCAACCAGTTCACAACGTAGCCAGCCAACCGTCGTCGTTTCGCAGCGCGCGCTCGATCTCCATCGACGGAGTTTCATCTTCGATGGCCATAACGACTTGCCCTGGATGATTCGCCAGAAAGGTTCGCGAACGTTCGAAAAGCTAGATATTGCTCGTCCTCAACCCGAACTGCATACCGACATCGCGAGATTGCGGCAGGGAGGCGTAGGGGCTCAGTTCTGGTCCGTCTACGTACCTTCCAAGACAGCCTACGATGGTACCGCGCATCAAATGACGCTCGAACAAATCGAGATCGTCAAGGCGATGGTGCAGAAATATCCCTCAGTTTTTGAAATGGCTTACACCAGTCAAGATGTTACTCGCATCCGCGCGGCTGGACGCATCGCGTCGCTGGTCGGAGTCGAAGGCGGACATGCCATCGATAATTCACTGGACAAATTGCGTAGGCTGTTTCAACTCGGCGCGCGCTACATGACCCTGACCCACAGCGATTCACTTGACTGGGCAGACTCGAGCGGCGACAAAGCCAAAAATCAGGGGCTCAGCGAGTTCGGTCGCGAAGTCGTGCGCGAGATGAATCGACTAGGCATGCTGGTCGACATTTCGCATGTTTCGCCGGAGACGATGCAAGATGCTCTCGATACCAGCGAAGCGCCGGTGATCTTCTCTCATTCGTCCGCGCGCGCGATTGCCGATCATCCTCGCAATGTGCCCGATGCGATCCTAAAACAAATGCCCGCGGATGGCGGAGTGGTGATGGTGAATTTTTATTCTGGATTCGTCGTGCCTGAATCTGCTCGACGATCGCGAATACTCGCCGAGCAGGGCCGCGAATTGCGACTGAAGTTCGGCGAAGATGCTGACGGAATGAAGAAAGCGCTGGCCGTGCTGGACGCTCAACATCCCATGTTGCCTGGCTCGGTCTACGATGTGGCCGATCACGTAGATCATATTGTCAAAATCGCCGGCATCGACCACGTTGGAATCGGCGGCGACTATGACGGCATCGATGTCGTCCCTCGGCAAATTGAAGATGTTTCCAAGTATCCCGTCCTCACGCAAGTTTTGCTTGATCGCGGTTACTCCGAGACCGATCTCGAGAAACTGTTCAACAAGAATATACTTCGCGTCATGGATGCTAGCGAAAAAGTCGCTGCCAAGTTATCCAAGTAACAACTATTACAGTTGCAATCACGTGACGTGCTCAATCGACCAATGCGGTCACCTTGCCGAGTAATTCACGACTCCAACCCCGGAACCTAGAGCGTGCCAAGTCTGACGATTGAAAATTACGTCAAGGCAATTTACCAGCTTGCCGGCGAAGATGAATCCGATTCAGTTTCAACCGGCGCACTGGCCACGCAGTTGGGAGTCTCACCCAGTAGCGTGACCAGCATGCTCAAGACGCTGCACGACAGCGAATTAGCCGAACATCGTCCCTACGTGGGCGTGCGTTTGACCGATCAAGGACGCAGGCTGGCCTTGCGAGTACTTCGGCGCCATCGACTGATCGAATTATTTCTCGCGCGCACACTGAAACTCACCTGGGACGAAGTACACGAAGAAGCTGAACACATGGAACATGCGGTCAGCGATTTACTGGTCGATCGCATCGATGAGTACCTTGGATTCCCCGGCATCGATCCTCACGGCGACCCCATTCCAAAAAGCGACGGCAGCGTTGCGGTCGCAGCCCAAACAGCTCTCAGTGCCTGTTCAGCAGGTTGCGAATTTCGCGTCCAACGCGTGCTCGACCAGACAGCCGAGTTTCTACGTTTTCTCAGTGAATCCAGCCTCGAAATCGGCGCTCGAGGAACCGTACTCCGCTGCGATACATCATCAGGCACAATCACCATACGCGTGAATGCCGCCGAGATGACCCTCTCCAAAGAAGCCGCCGGACAAATCATGATCGCCACAGTCTTCGGCATGCAAAGCGCCAGCGTCACTGACTAGTTGGACAGCGCCATTTTGTGTGCAAGGTATGGCTTTTGGTCCTAGCCATTTCGTCGTTTAACCCGCAGCCGCTAGGCGAGGATTGGGTTGAGCTTGGCTTTGCAAAAAGTTCGAAAACTCAACCCAATCCTCGCCTA
>SYJV01000286.1 GCA_005798335.1 Planctomycetaceae bacterium
GACACTCTAACCCTCGGTAACGGAAACGTCGGCACAATTAAGGGCAGCGTCTTTTTCGAGGGCGCGGGCGGCGCGGACCTGCTTATCCTCGACGACAGCGACGCCCCCGCCCCTGCAGGTCGCGGCTACCTGTTCATTACCGGATCGGTTTCCGCAAACGATTTCGGCGACGTGACCTATTCCAATCTCGTTGAACAAGTCCGTCTCGAAGGCAGTATCGGTAACGACGCGATAAATGTCGAATCGCTCGGCGCCAACACCGATCTCGAACTCTACGGGCATGACGGCAACGACATCTTTATGATTGCAGGAGTTTCACAAGATGTCGACCCAGTGCTCGGTGACGTGGTGATTCACGGCGGCGACGGTTATCCCCCGAGCCATGTGCCCAACCAGGCCTTTCCCGAAGATGACGATCGAGTCTACGTGTTCGACGACAAGAACGACATGGCGGGCAGCTTCACCATCAACCTCAACCAGGGCAACGTCTTGGTTGGACGCCTCACCAAGCTCGGCGGCAACCCCAGCGACATGCCACCCAACGTGATCTACGATCAGATCGAACGAACCGAACTCCATACGGGAGCTGGGGCCAATACTATCTCCGTGGTGGCGGCGCCGCGTTTCAATCAGGTGTCGGTCTACGCAGGCCCGGGCAATGACCAGATCGATGTCGAATCTACACCGCTGTCCGCTGCTGCCATGCAGATCTTCGGCGAGGGCGGCACGGACACTATCCGCGTTAGTCCGGTCGCTCAAACCCTTGGCAACTTACGCAGTCTCCTGTCGGTTGACGGTGGCTCCGGAGTTGCCGCTGAACTCGACAACCTTTCCGTGCACGATACGCTATCGGGCAATGCCGCACCTTACGAACTTGGCAGCTCGAGCCTGACGCGGGCTGGATCCGCAGGCATCGACTTTGCGAAAATCGAGAATTTGATGGTCTCGCTCAGCGCCGCAGCCAACTCGATGAACATCTCCGCCACCGCTGCCGGAACGTCGGTCACGATCCACGGCAACGCCGGCAACGATACGTTGACTGCCGGCAACCTCGCATCTTCCGTTACATTCGTCGGCGGTGCGGGGCTAAACGACCGAGCGTTTCTGGCTGGTACGAACGGTAACGACACAATCTCCGTCACCGGCGACATAATGACGCTGGGTGCCGGATCCCTTACTAGTCTTGCCGAATATTCCGAAATCGATGGCCTGGGCGGCATGGACATCTTTCATGTGGGCAACGGCGATGTCGATTCGATTGGCGTCGAACCAGTGTTACGAGGTGGCGACGGCAATGACTCCCTGATCATCAACGACCAGGACGATCTTGGCAACGACATTTACACCGTGACGGCTAGCCAAGTAAGCAAACCGAATTTCCTGCTCGTCTACCACGATATGGAATCGCTGAATTTGAATGCGGGCACCGGCAACAACACGATCAACATCAACAGCAGCTCTTCCGGCACTCAGATCGTGATCAACGCCGGCGCAGGCGGCGACACGATCCACCTGAGCCCCACCTCCCAAAATCTGTCGTTCATCAACGGCCCGGTTATAGTAAACGGCCAACAGGGCGTGGACAATGTGATCCTGCACGAGGAACTCTTTGCCCTGGGTGGTTTGTTCCCACTTAACATCACGCGCTCGACGGTCAGCCGGAACTTCTTCGGCGGCTTGAATTTCGACACGATCGAGCGTCTCCGGGTCAACCTGGGCTCAGGGAATAACAAGGTCAACGTCACGGAGTTCAACCGCGACGTGCTGTTCGCACTCTACGGCAACGTCGGCGCGGATACATTCAACGTCACCGTCCATCCCACTCTGCAGGACACCGGCGGCCGCTTGTTCATCGACGGCGGCGGCAATGTCGATCGCCTCAACGTCACGTATGCCTCCAAGCCCGAAGTATCCGCGAAGCCCAAGGTGCACCACAAGAAGACCGCGCAAACGGCTGGCACGATTACGGTCGATTACCCCGAGGCTCTGTACGACATCGAATACCTAGGTGTAGAGGACGTGGAGATCGACAAGGCGTAGTTTCTTTTGAGTGCAAGCAACGGAGCGGCAGTGTTGTGGTACAAGAACGCAACACTGCTGGAGTAACGAGGTAGAAATCATCGGGCCGGACCATCGGGGTCGTCGAGCGAATATCCGTGCTGGCGTAACCTGCGTCGGAGTCGTACCCAACGCATTCGGATGAACGCGGGTTTGCAATTGAGGAACTTGGCAGCATCGACTGAACTGTTACCGGCCAGCTTTAAGCGAACTAACTGTTGATCTAGCTCGTCAAGCTGCGCAAGGAATTGTTGAAGTAATTCGTCAGCAGAAACCACCAGCGAGGCTGTTGGATCTTGGCTGGCAAGTCGCTCCACCGGTGAATCCTGTTCGGCGGCATTAGCTTCGAGTTTGTTGCGGGGCATTTTCTTGATTTTACGCCAGTGCCGAGCTATTTTGCTTTGAACCATGGTGACCGCTAATCCAATCAACTGCTGCGGTGTCGAGAATTGGTACTTCTCATTGCGAAGTCCAACCAGCAGACTTTTATGCACGGACTGCATAATGTCCATCGAATCCAGCGCGCCTCGCATGCTCTTTCCCAGCCGACTGCGGACACTCCGCAGCACGGCGCGTTCATATCGCTGGACGAGTCGGTTGGCAGCGGACTCGTCGCCTCGGCGAACTTGGGCGAGCAATTCCGCGAAGTCGATGTCTGACGGAGACGATTCGTACTCGATTTCCATGCGATTGCAACTTCGATGTTGAATGTGTATGGTGGAGTCATAAGTCTACGCACAAGGATTCCAATTCTGCAATGCTTGAGCCAAGTAACAGTTCGCTGAATTCTTCTGTTCTTCCAGTTTCTGGGTCAAGCGGAGACCTCGTTCAGCAGTTGTGCAAGTCCTTGGAACGCCGCTTAAGAGCTGGCGAAAGTATTCGCTGCGAGGAGTTGTTAGCGAATCATCCGGAGCTAGCCGCAGACCCTGAGCAGGCGATGGACTTGATCTACACCGAGTATTCGACGCGGTGTGAGCTCGGAGAAATGCCAACAGCAAGCGAGTTCACGTCGCGATTTCCGCAGTGGCAAACTCAGCTCGACGAGCAATTTCAACTGGATGAGTTCCTCGACGCGGAGCACACGTCGCAATGCCCTGTCCAGCGAGAAGGGAGAGGACGATTTCAAGTCTTCTCGTTGTTGGCGCGAGGTAGCATCGGTCAAGTTATGCGCGCCGTGGATACCGAGTTAAACCGCGAAGTGGCGATCAAGGAGATTCAACCTGCACTAGCGGAAATCGACGACGTTCGCGAGAGGTTTTTGCGCGAAGCGGAGATTACAGGTCGACTGGAACACCCCGGAGTTGTACCCGTCTACGGAAAGGGCAAAGATTCCGACGAGCGACCTTACTACGCGATGCGGCTGGTGCGCGGCGAGAGTTTTCATAAGGCTATCGAAGACTTTCACACACGCGCACACCATCGACCGCACTTCGATTCCATCGAGTTTCAAGAATTGCTGCTGCGCTTTCTGAGTGTCTGCGATACCATCGCCTACGCTCACAGCCGAGGAGTCATACATCGCGATATCAAGCCGCAGAACATCTTGCTTGGTCCTTTCGGTGAGACACTGGTCGTCGATTGGGGGCTGGCAAAAGTGACCTACCTGCCCGAGCCTTTGCCAACGCAGCCCGAAATTGAACCGACCCGCAGCGACGAGCCTACAGACACGCTCGCCGAAGATCTCGAATCTCCAGCGACTTCCACTGCCAACTGGTCGGTTGAACTTACACTGTCCGACGGGGCGCTGATCGGTACCCCCGCATACATGAGTCCCGAGCAGGCACGCGGCGAATCGCAGACGATCGGTCCTGCAGCCGACATGTACAGCTTAGGTGCAACGCTGCATGCTTTACTTACCGGTCGCAGGCGATTTGCCGATTCCAGTATTCACGAAACACTTCGACGCGTGATCGCTGGGGACTTCGCTCGACCAAGGGACTGGAATCGGTCCATTCCTAGACCGTTGGAAGCCATCTGCCTCAAAGCCCTAGCTCTCAAGCCTGAAGACCGCTACGTATCTGCTAGTGACCTTGCAAGCGACATCGAGCATTGGTTGGCCGATGAACGGGTTTCAGTAGCCAGGGAGTCGATCGCAGGTCGACTTGCACGTTGGGGGCGTCGCAATCGAGCGGTTGCTTTCGGCGGGCTGGTGTCACTGCTGCTGATTACCGTGATTTCCACTATCGCCGCCGTTCGTGTCAACGGCGAACGCCTGCGCGCCGATGGTGAACGCATCGCCGCCGATCGTCAGCGATTCGAAGCCGATCACCAGCGCGTCCAAGCCGAGCAGGAACGCACCGAGGCGAATCGTCAGCGCGTCCAGGCGAATCACCGCACTGCGCAGTTGGCGTTCGACCGAGGCTTCGCTTTGTCCAAAGATCACGAGCATGGGGAAGGCATGCTCTGGTTTTCGAGAGCCCTTCAACACGCTCCACACGACGATGCTGCGTTGCGTCGGGTGATACTAACGAATATGGACGCCGCTCGGCATTACGTATTGCAGCCTCATGCGGCCTTTGCGCTGAATGCGTCCCTTGGGCGAATGGCATTTAGCGCGGACGGGAAGCGGCTCTGGACTACGAGCGTTCGGACCAAAGCGCAACTCTGGGACGTCGAGTCGGGCTCGATGTTGTCGATTCGAGAACTGTCGGGCGGTAGCGTGCTCGACGTCTCCGTCGCCGACGATTACTCAGCGCACATTGCAGATCTGACAACCGCGAGATCCATTACAGTGCGGCGTCTCTCGTCCGACGAGACGGTATCAACAGAGCCTTCGGTCGGTATGCCGCACGACGAGAACATCGTCTGCGCCGCGTTCAGCCCCGATGGAAAATTGTTGGCTACGGGCAGCCGCGGAAACGGACCGTCCAAGACACGGATCTGGCGCGTCTCGGACGGCGTATCACTTGCCGAACTCGAGCATCCTACCGCTGTCGAGCAAGTCGTTTTCCGACCAAATAGCAGCCAAATTGCGACTGTAGGGAGCGATGGCCGAATGCGGTTGTGGATGATCACCGACGGCCCGAACCCTCATTCCGCCAAAAAGCCAGTTCGTGAAGTTAGAGTCGTGTCGCGCAGAATCCACCGGATCGCGTTCACACCGGACGGTAAACGGATGCTGGCTGGCGACTCCTCGGGCTCGATATCAGATTGGGACATAGTCAACGGACACCGCCTGCCCGATTGGCCGAAACAGTCCGGTCAAGTGACAGCGATTGCAGTCGCGTTGGATGGCCAAACGATTGCAGCAGCCTGGGACTCGGGCATCGTGCGGATCTGGAGCCTAGCCAGTCAAGTCCAATTTTGCGAACTGCTGCGGCTTGACAGGCATATTGGCAATTTGACGTTTCGTCCGGGGAGACGGCAGTTGCTAACCAATCGAGCATTGCGTACCGCGGTACTATGGGACATTCCTAATCCGGATTTGATGTCTCCGACTTTCGGTGAACGTTCGGTCACTTCGGTCGCATTTAGTGGTGACGGCACGAAGTTTATCACCGGCGGAGTCGAGAATTATGTGAAGCTGCGCAGCAGCGCAAACGGCACGTTGTTGGGCAGAACCATGCGCCACGAGCGAAGAGTCAGTCAGGTAGCTTTCCGTACGGACGGTGAAGTGATTTTGACGGCGAGCGATGACGGAACGGCTAAGCTCTGGAACGCTACGAACGGAAAACGTCATGGCCGAGCCATGGATCATCGAAGCGCCAAGGGAGAGCTGACTGAAGTGGATGCAGCCACATTCAGTCCCGATGGCCAATTCGTATTGACGGCCGATGACAAAGGCGTGATTCGATCATGGAATGGTGATACGGGGCAAGTGGTCTGTGAGTTTGAAGGAATCAAACGCCGATCGGTAGGGGTCGGTTCGCTCAGCGTCAGTCCCAGTGGTGATCGAGTTGTGGCAGGTATGGGTTCTGGCGACCTCGGGCTCTGGGACGCGCGGAGCGGTAAGTTGCTCTGGGCAGTTCAGCACGGTAACAGAGTACGGTGCGTGGCCATGAGTCCTGACGGACGCTTGGTTATCAGCGCTAGCAACGATGAAACCGCGCAGATTTGGAACGCGGACGATGGCCAGCCAATCGGGCCGCCATTACGCCACCGCGGCCAAGTTTTTGTGGCGTCTTTCAGCCCAGACGGTCGACTTGCCGTTACCGGCGGCTTCGATGCCACCGTGCGGCTGTGGGAAGTCCCCTCCGGAATACCATTTGGTGAACCGATGCGCCACGAAGGAATAGTAACGGGCGCCGCATTCTCACGGGACGGCACGCGACTGCTGACATGCGGCAGCCGCGACCACACCGCACGGTTATGGGACGTGGCCACATGTCTACCCCTGTCGCCGCCACTTGAGCACGACGACGACGCCTTGTCGGTCGCGTTTCATCCGGCTGGTCACCTTGCGTTTACCGGCAGGCTCTGGCAATTGCCCGAACCGCTGCCCGATGATCCAGAACTAGTCGAACTCTGGGCGAAGCTCACGACCCAACGAGCGTTTACTTCGGGCGACAACGTCGAATGGCTCGACGCCGATGCGGTGGCTGCCCTATCTGCAGAATTCCGTGCTCGAGCGGATAAATCTTGGTCGAAATTGAGCGAGATGCCTTGAGACGTTACCAATACATGGCTCTTCGCGATGCGCATGCAATAGCCCAGCCCAGAATTCCCAACGTTTTCTACTCACCGGGAATTGCTGGTTGAATCCGACCGGCCTGTTGGTAGAAGTCCCGCTCGCTTTGCCGAATTCACTCGATGTTGGATTCACCTCAAGATGGCTCAAATCGCAGTAGCGTCGCACCCCAGTTTCTCTTGACGTGCGGCGATCAAACTCTTAACTGTTTTGTAGCGGAAAGGGTTTTTCGATCGACGGTCACTTTATGTTCGTTTATGCCGCAATTGCCCATGGGCGATTCTGGAGTTGCTATCATGAAAACGTCTTGCAAGTCTGGCCAAAACGAGCACGCGACCTGGGCAAATAAAAAGTACGGTCTATTTGCCAGCAATGAGCGACTGCGGATACCAAGATGGCGCAAAGCGGCGCTGGTTTGTTGGGTGGTTTTATTAGTGTTCGATGATAGAGTGCAAGCGCAAAATCCTGGACCCAACGTGCCATCTAGCTCGACAGTTTCGCCGCCGGGTTTCCGGTCTCGCGTGAGCTCGCTGATTCCACCCAACGCGTCAGGTCCCCAAAGGGTCGCATTCGGTGCTGCAGCGACCAGCCCCGAAATCCAGCCGGTACCGGCATCGCCGGCGAATTCACAAATCCTAAGACCGGTGTACACAATCCCTAAGTTGCCGCCAGTCGGCCAGTTACTCGGACCCGGACCTATGATCGCGCCAGCATTTGGCGCACCGATGAACGCAACGCTCCCAAGCCCACCTCCCACAGGAAACGTGAATGGGCCCATTCCAACAGCTCAGTTGATTTCAGCGAACACCCTAGCATTGGCTGAACCAACGGCCATCGATGCACCTGCAAGTTTGTTTAAAGCAGGTGAATTAATCTGCGTAGTAGGTGAGGAACGAATTCTTGCTGGAGACATGGCCCTGTATGTCGAACCTACTCTGGAGCAAATTAGGTCGAAAGTAACGCCTGCTCAGGAGGAAGAACTGCGTGCTAGGCTGATTCGCCAAACTTTGCCTCGATACGTCGAAACCAAAGCTCTTTATCAAAAATATCTCCACGATGTCACCGGCCGGTCCCCGCTGAAAGACCAAAAGGAAGCTCGCAACACGGTGCTCAGCCGGGCGAGCAAGATCTTCCATGAGAAGCAAGTGGAAACCGAACTCAAGCGATACAAGGTTACAGATCTGGCGGCGCTCGAAAGCAAGTTACGCGAAAAGAACTCGTCGCTCGCTGTGCTGCAGAATCAGTTCATCGAGCACGTCTTGGCTCGTCAGTTGGAAGGCGAAGTGCCGCAAAAATACGATATCGAGCGCGACGAGCTATGGAAGTATTATCAAGAACATCTGGGCCAGTGGAAACGACCGGCGACCGCGCGATGGCGGCAATTGACCGCGCGATTCGACAAGAATCCATCGCGGCAAGCCACTGAACAACTCATCAACGAAATGTTTGCCGAAGTCTACTATGGCGGCAAAAGATTTGATGTTGTTGCTAGCCAAAGATCCCAGGGATTCACGGCCGCAGCAGGTGGAATCTACGAGTGGACGACTCAAGGCAGTCTCAAGTCGACCAAGATTGATCAAGCAATTTTCACCTACGATCTGGCGAAATTGAGCCCCATCATCGAAGACGAAATTGGGCTGCATATCGTCGAAGTGCTGGAACGCAAACCCGCCTTTACGGTCTCGTTCGAGGATGCTCAGTCGGAAATCAGCAAACAGCTATCTGAAAAACGGCGCGAAGAGGAAATCAAGAGAATGCGCGAGAAAGTTCTCCAGCGCACAGCCATTTGGACTCGTTGGCCCGAGGATATTCCAGGCAGCAAATCCTTACAAGAAGCTCTTGGCGAAAAGCTTGACGGCACGCCATGACGCGAGCTTTGATACAAGCTAAGCCGCTGGCACTTGCCCCGCGCTGATTTGTGGCAGGCGGTTTAGGACCGGCGCAGAAATAAATGTCCGAATTGTCGCCTTTCGCTCCGCGAAAGGACGCACTTTCGCGGAGCGAAAGGCGACAATTATTTCTGCGCCGATCCTTAGGTCGATACGCTTTGACAGCATATTATGTTATCTCGGCAACTGGCCAGCTCCGGATGTCCTTTTGGCGTTTCGGAGGAGTTGTTTCCTGGCTGAATCTTGCTTCCGCGGCGAAACGTGTCACCATGGAGTGGTTCTATACCAGCGCCCGAGTACCGTGATGCGTGGCGAATGCTCTACAAGCTATTTTGCAAAAGACTTGGACAGTTCAATGCCTACGTTGGTTCGCAGCTCGCAATTAATGCGACGCGAAGAAATGCGTGCGTTTTTTGATGCTTCACCCACAGCCAAATTGTTGCGATCGGACAATGCGCCATGGGTTGTCGATTTTCTGCAGCGAGTGTTCAAATCCCCAGAGGCAATTTCGCTGGGCCTTAACGAACTTCGTATTCGGCTGGTTACCTACCAAGACGAAGTTCACGAATTGGAACCGGATGTGCTCAAGGGACCTGCGGAACGCTACATCACTCAGTGGATCGAAGCTGGTTGGTTGAAACGATTCGTGCATGCTTCATCCAGCGAGCCACAGTTTCAATTGGCCGCGCATGCTGAGGAGGCAATCCTGCTGGTCGATTCCAGTTTGGCTCGACGCAGAAACATGGTCGGCACTGAGGGCCGTTTGCGATTGGTGATCGATTCGCTGGAAGATATCGTCCGCGGATCGTCAGCCGATCCCGAACGACGATTGACCTACCTGCGATCACAAAGATCGGAAATCGACCAAGAAATCGCGGCGATAGAGTCGGGCAAGTCGGTGCAAGTCTATCGCGAATCCCAGATCCGCGAACGATTCCAGACCGCGATGGGACTGCTGCGCGAATTACAAGCGGATTTTCGAGCGGTCGAGGAGCGTTTTCAGGAGATCGCCCGAGAGGTTCAACAAATGCAGTCGTCCGGCAACGACTCGCGTGGAACCATCCTAGGATTTGCGCTCGACGCGGAAGACACGCTGAAGCAGCGGGATGAGGGTCAGAGCTTCTTCGCATTCGTCCGCTTCTTACTTTCTCCGGTCCAGCAACGGGCTTTGCGTCGCAACATAGAAGAAATCGAACGTTTGGAGGCGCTGGCTGACCAGTCCGAATCCCTGACCCGTTTGAGTGCCATGGTACCATCGCTGCTGGCCGAAGCGGACAAGGTCATGCGTACTACTGCGAGGCTGTCATCGACATTGCGCCGCCTGCTCGATGCCCGCGCCGCAAGCCATCGGTTAAGGTTGGCCAAAGTGCTCTATGAAATCCGACAGGCGGCTTTGCAGTTGCGCAATGATCCACCGACCTCACTGGAAACGACCGTCGAGGCCCAAACGGACATACGTTCGCCTCTGGCGCGTCCGTTTTGGGAACCTGAAGCGACTTTTGAAAACCACGCCATCGAGGAACAGGTCGTCGATATTGAACAAGCAGCTCAGATGACTGCGGCTTTTGCTCGCATGCACCGCCTGGATTTTCGGCAATTGCGCAGCCATATTCGCGAAGCCACATTGACGGGCGACTGTACGCTTGGGCGACTGCTCGGTGAATATCCGGCTACAGGAGGCATCGTGGATGTCTTGGGGTACATCCAGATCGCGCACGACGATCATCATTCGTTCGACAACGGGCGCGATGAAACTGTCACCGTGAAAATGACACATGGCGACCAGCAATTCCTACGCGTACGCGTACCACATATCCAATTCCAACCGCGAGCTGCGCATCGCGAAGTCGGCAGAAAGCCAAGATGAGTAACCAGTCCTTAGACGATCCTCAATCGACTACAAACGCGAGTATCAAATTTCCGCAGCCTGCCCAGTGGAGCCTGGCGGCGATTCGCTTAATGCAAGGAGTCGTCTACCGCGATGACGGCGATGATCTTTGGGAGCAGATCCTCAGATGTGAAACGCCGCTGACGGAGTACTTTGCAAAGCTTGGTTTGGCGCTGGTGGTCGATGAAGTGGAAACGATGGCCTATCTGCGGCAATGGATGGACGATGAACTGCCCGAGGAATATCCAGTTTTGCCAAAGTTAATTCGCCGAACGCCTTTAAATTTCGAGGCAACTCTGTTGTGCGTGCTACTCCGCGACGAACTGCGCGAATACGAAGAGCGCGACGTACAAAATGAGCGTTGCATCGTCCAGCAGAGCCGGTTATTACCGTTATGGCAAGCCTTTTTTCCTGACTTCGACGATGAAGTAAAACGATTTCGTTCGCTGGGCGCAACGCTCCGCAAGCTCGAAGAGCTCAAGTTCGTACGGCAGTTTGAAAAAGAGCCACCATCCTGGGAGATTCTTCGCATCATTAAGGCTCGCCTTCCCCTGTCCGATCTCGAACAACTCCGCAATCGTCTGCTTGACGAAGTCAATAGGCGCAAGGGAATTGCAGAGTAGAGAAATTGTCCTCAATTGCTCAGTATTGCCCAAACCCGACATTGCTCAGCCCAACATTTGCTCAGGAACTGCTCAAAAGGATTCGCAGCTTCAAATACCGCAGAGAGTTCACAATCCTCAAAAAACGATTGAGGACAATCGTCCTACTCTTGCGACTTGACGTAATCCGGTTTTCTCGATAGTCTGCTATTCAATGGGCCTAAATAAATTCTCGATACGGATCTACGACCGAAATGAGCCTGAAAGACCTCGACCTACTGCCGCTCCTTCTTCTTCCTGCCTCACGTAGCGAGTGAAGGGAGCGGGTCGATACCAGGCTTGTTCTAGCCACAACTGACCTTCCTAACCCTGAGCCTCGCTGGTCGAGTTTCAGGGTTTTTTTATAGCTATTCAATTTCGATGCATCATGGCCAAGTACCTCCCATTCCCTCCAATTGATTTACTAGATCGAAAATGGCCCAGCCGCACGATCACTCAAGCGCCGATCTGGTGTTCGGTGGATCTGCGCGATGGCAATCAAGCGCTAATCAATCCTATGGGCCCAGCGAAGAAACTCGATATGTTTCGTTTGCTGCTGAGGATTGGGTTCAAGGAAATCGAGGTGGGTTTTCCGGCTGCTTCGGAAACAGACTTTGCATTTGTACGGGAATTAATCGACGAGAATCTCATTCCCGATGATGTGACAATCCAAGTCTTGGTTCAGGCGCGCAAGAGTCTGATCGAACGTACGTTCGAAGCCATCCATGGGGCCAAGTCAGCCATCGTGCATCTCTATAACTCGACGTCGACTTTACAGAGGCGAGTGGTATTTAACGCATCGAAGGCTGAGATTATTCAGCTCGCCGTCGATGGCGCAACTTGGATTCACGACCTCGCCAAACTTGAACCTCCTGGCAGTATTCGATTCCAATACTCACCGGAGAGTTTCACGGGAACAGAAATCGACTATGCCGTCGAGATTTGCGAGGCCGTTTGCGATGTGTGGCAACCGACGGCAACCAACAAGTCCATCATCAATCTGCCTTCGACGGTTGAACTTGCCACGCCCAACGTCTACGCCGATCAAATCGAGCTATTTTGCCGCAATTTCAGTTATCGAGATGCAACGTGGATCTCGCTGCATACCCACAACGATCGTGGGACGGGCATTGCAGCCTCGGAACTGGGTTTGATGGCGGGTGCCGAGCGTGTCGAGGGAACTCTGTTTGGCAACGGCGAACGAACTGGAAATCTCGATATCGTCACAATGGCCTTGAACATGACGACCCAAGGAATCGAATCGGGATTGGATTTTTCGAACCTCAAGGAAATTCGGCGCATTGCCGAGTTCTGCACAGAGTTGAAGGTTCATGAACGCATGCCCTATGCCGGCGATTTAGTCTTTACGGCGTTTTCGGGATCACACCAGGACGCGATCAAAAAGGGATTCGCGGCGATGAAAGAGACCGGCCAGGAACGGTTTGAAGTGCCTTACTTGACGATTGACCCGGCCGATATCGGTCGCCAATACGATCCGGTGATTCGCGTCAATTCGCAATCGGGCAAAGGGGGCGTTGCCTTCCTGATCGAAAGCGAACTGGGGTTCCAATTGCCACGCCGATTGCAAATCGCGTTCAGCCAAATTATCCAAAAGATCACCGATGCCACCGGTCGGGAGATGCCCTCCAAGGAGATTGCAGCAAAATTCTTGGAAACATACATTCGACCGCCCGACACGCTGACCTATCATTCCCACCTGCCGCTCGAATGCGAGAACGACGAACAGGAACGATATCGTTTTTCGGTAACATATAAAGAACACAAGGCCGAAGTGGAAGGGCAAGGCTCTGGTCCACTGGACGCGTTTGTTCATGCGATCACCGAAGCGTTTGGCATAGCCTGCGATATTCAAGACTATCACGAGCACGCAATGGAAGCCGGCAGCGATTCCATGGCCGCAGCCTACATCTTGATTCGCGCACCTGACGGTAAAGAATTGTTCGGTGTTGGTCAGCACAAATCGATTACCAAAGCTTCGCTATTGGGCCTCGTAGCGGCCATCAATCGGAGTCTGCAGTAGGGCTGCAAAAACATCGAACCATCGCAAGTGAGATTTCAGTCGTTCGCTTTGGCCTTCTTTTTTTTGCCGCCCGTCTTTTGTTCGCCGCGCTGAAGTTTCTCGTCGAGCGCCTTCAGGACGGTGGTTTCTTGTTGGCTGAGCCAAGTTTCGTAACCCTTACCGCGACCTCCGAGGTATTGATAGGTATCAAATATCTCGGCCTGGCCAAGTGCTCGAGGATCGCCTTCCTCTCGGAGCAGACTCATCAATTGCTTTTGCAATTGGCTCACGGTGTCTTGGTAGGCAAGATCATTAGCCAAGTTGCGCACACATTCGGGATCGTCCTGAATGCGGTACAGTTCGTCAGGCAGACGCTTGCCGAACGACAGATCGTAAAAATGTCCACCCAACGCTTTGACAACTTCCTTGGTTGGACTAGGGTCGCAGTTTCCGAAATCTGTCTCCGGGTTGCCGGCGGGCCATCGTTCAGGATGAAAGTTGTGGACGAACAAATATTCAGGGGTTCGGATCGCGCGCACAGGATATCCCAAATCGAATGGTCGACCAAGGTCGTGTCGCTCCTTGCCCGCCAGCATGACCTTGCGATTTTCGATCCATCCGGATTTCTCCGACTTCAAAATAGCTTTCAGACTTTGGCCAGTCATCTGAGCATGCGGACTCAATCCGGCGATTTCCATATAAGTTGGAGCCAAATCGCGAACATTGACAAAATCTTCCACGACGCGTCCGGGACGAATTTGGCTGCCCCAGCGCATCGCGAGCGGTAAATGGAAGGCATCTTCATGAATCTGGCCTTTCACGAATGGAAATGGCATGCCGTGATCAGAAGTGACCACAACCAGCGTGTTTTCCATGCGCCCAAATCGTTCCAGAACCGATAGGGCTCGTCCAATTTGTTGGTCACCCCATTCGACTTCCACGGCGTAGTCCAACAAATCGCGTCGCACGATTTCGGTATCGGGAAGGTAGGCGGGGACTTTTACATCGGCCAACTTCTTGCCAAACTTCTCACCCGATTTGTATTCATAGGCTCGGTGCGGCACAGTGAATCCCATCCAGAAACAAAACGGTTTGTCGTCTGGGCACTGCTTCAGAAAAGTGTCAAAATTTCCAGCGTAGTCGTTGTTCTGAATTCCGCTCGCAGGCACTGGTTGTGTCAATGTATCGAAACTGGGGCCGGCTGGATTTCGAGTCCGACCGCAAGCTCGAAAGTCGCCCGGCCCCCATCCCTTGCCAGTCAAACCAACGGCATACCCAGCCGCTTCGAGCAGATCGGGATAGACCTCAAATCCCGTCGGAAACAGTCCGCCGTGACTGACCGCTTCCTTAAGTTGCCAAGTGTTGCGTCCCGTGAGAATGCTCGCCCGACAAGGACTGCATTTCGGATTGGAAGTGAACGCATTCTTGAACAACACGCCTTCGCGCGCGACACGATCAAAGTTCGGGGTCTTAATCCAGTCGCACCCATAGGCACCGGCATGCGTACTGCCGTTCCAGTCATCGAAAATGATGAACAGAATATTCGGGCGCGCCGCCTGATTCGCTGTTGCGACGTTTCCAAATACTCCGGCGATTGCGCAGGCAACTACGAGCACATAAATTATTTTTCTTAACTCGAACTTAGTCATGATTTTTTACCGATAACCCCTTATTCGCTGCCACCACGGGAATCGTGATGGATTTACTTCTTGGTCACGATGTCATAATTGAATTCGTTGGGTCCTTCTGCGGTTACGTTGATTAGTTGTTTACTGCGCATGTTGTATTCCGGTGGTATCAGATCGCGTTTGGCTGCTGAACCTAAGTCTTCTTCTCCTGGCATAATGTCGGGCATAACCTCATGGGGATTTCCAGCAACCGAAAAAATGCGAACAACGTATTCGCCGGGCACCAATCCCTGCATGGGAGCAGTCTTGTAGTTGCCTTTGACAATCATCGCCCCGCGACGCAGACCGTTGCTGCCCTTCGCGGCAAATTCAATGTCGCCATGTTCAACAGGTTTTCCATTCAGCGTAACTTTGCCCGAGATGGGAAGTGTTGGATCATCGGGACCACCGCAGCCATACACAGACAATAACCCAAGGCACAGCGAGGCACGAATTCCAACTTTGACTGCATACTGGCGCATGATCAACTGCATGCTCGACATAAGAAATCATCTCCCAGCGAGGTCGTCCTGAAATCGCGGCGGACCAAAAAATCAAACAACGATCGGGCCGCCGTTCAATTTTGTAGAAAGCTATGGAACGTTTACGACCTCTCCGCCGCGAGTCGTTCCCAGCGCCTGCCAAGTGGCCCAGTCAATGTTATTGGAGAAAAAGGAAACTGAACCATCTGCCATGGCGGCTTGGACACCGCCAGTGTGTCGGCTGCGCGCGGCAAAAGTGATTGGACGTGCCGATGTCGAACCTGTGCACGGCGGGACATTGGGAGCTGTAACACACTGACCGGCATCGGCCATCACGTCTGGTTGGCTGGAGTTGGGAGTCAAGTAGGTATTGAAATTCGAACCGTTGCCAAACCACGAAAAACTACGCAGATCGCGGCGCGTGGCGTCCTCGGGGCCTTGGATGCCTTCGGACAACATTAGAGTATTGCTCAGCCCATCGGTGAACGTGCCGAAGGCATAGGCTCGCGCAGCTCCTGGCCGCTGAAACGAAACAAAACTGTGTCCCGTTCGCTCGAATGGAGCTCCACCATAGACGAGGCCAAACATATTATTGATAACCACGCGTTCAATGTTCTGGCCATTCGCTTCCGTTGGCCATAGGTAACCCGTATTGCCAAAGTTGGCCAGGTAATTGTGCGAAGTAATTCCACTGTTGCGAGTACCTGTCCATGGCGTATCGCTGGGGCAAGTAAATGTCGGCAAACGCTTTGTCGTGACTCGTAGATTGAGCGTGCCACCATAGCGTTCGGCGTCGACACCCCAGATATACATATCCCCAAGTGCTCTTTGCTCGACAAATCCCAGTACGCTCGCCTGCCACGTTCCCCAGCAACATCCCCAGGCACCTACGGGGAGCGTCCGATAGGCATCGTGATACAGATGCATGGCCAATCCAATCTGCTTGAGATTGTTGGAACATTGCATCCGTCGAGCCGCCTCGCGTGCCGACTGAACCGCCGGCAGCAACAGGCCAACTAATACGCCGATGATCGCGATGACCACTAACAATTCAACTAATGTAAATGCCGACCTACGCAATCGAATCATCATGAATCTCCAAAAATGCGAATTCGCAGACAATTAAGAGACCAGTAGAACTTCGAACTTAGTTGGACAGCGCCATTTTGTGTGCAAGGTATGGCTTTTGGTCCTAGCCATTTCGTCGTTTAA
>SYJV01000287.1 GCA_005798335.1 Planctomycetaceae bacterium
GTCAGCTTCTCGATCTGCGCCGCTTGTGCGGCGGCCAACTCTCGAAGCTCCCGAATCGTTTCGTCTCTATTGTCCATACGCGAACAATAGAAAATCAACTAAATTAATGCACTATCAATTTCGTACCGTGAACGGTTACAAGTTTAGAAGGCTAGACACATCCTCCCGTCTACACCATTCTCTCGAATTCACCTAAGCTAAGGCATGTTCGGAAAGTCGTTTAACCCGCAGCCGTAGGCGAGGATTGCATTGGGTTTTCGTGTTAAATCAATGCCAAAACCCAATCCAATCCTCGCCTACGGCTGCGGGTTAAACGAGTTTCCGAACATGCTTGCCTGACTCAGCCGCAGACTAACGACTAATATGAGCAATCCAACAAAACTTGCCACGGAGTTGAACGAGCGTCGTCCGTTGATCGTCACCAAGATTGCTCGCTCGCTGCTGTGCAATCGCGATGAAGCTGTGCAAGCACTCGCAGAAGTCATCAAATTTCTGGCGATTTGTGCTGAGCAAGAGGGCGGTTTAGCTACGCCTTCCCAACGAGTCGATTTGGCTTGGCACGAATTCATTCTGTTTACCCGCTGCTATGCCGAGTTCTGTAATCGAGTTTTTGGTAAGATGATCCATCACGAACCTGGAGGCCAACCGGAGACGAACGCTTCACAGTATTGTGAAACGCTTCGCCGATACGCGATTCATTTTGGGACGCCGCCGGAGAGTTTTTGGGGAACACCGGGCAACGCGCTGGCCAGTTGTGGGCCGTGCGAGAACTCTTGGAGCGATCATCATGTACATGTCCGCGACATTGTCGATTGACCCAACTCAACTGACTCATATACGCCGAAAACCTACCAAGGGCTTTCGCAGATTCGCAGAGCTGTTAACTGCGAACTTATTAAGCGAGAAAGAAGAGCACGAGACATTTACGGCGCTCTCGATTCTGCAAGAGATCAACGTCGCGCTGCGTTCGATCGATGTCTGCGACGTCGTGACGTTTTCCAAAGATGGCATCTTGCTGTACGACGACAAGGCAAGTTCCAGTTCGGATGATATGTCTGCGGCCATCGATGCGCTGATACGACAGGGCATGCATGGCAGCTCGGATGTCTTTTCGGAATTGTCGCTGATGCTGGAGCACCATCTGACTCGTGTGGCGGTAATTATTGAAATTCGAATTCGACGCGTGCACGACATTGGGGCTTATCCGATTCGGATCACCTTGAATGGCTTGGACGCTCAGTTTCAAGCGGCTGCCACCCAGGGCAGTCTCAACAATCGGCTGGAGGAAGTATTTGCGACTCAGCAGACGTACGACGGATACACATCCAGCATTCGGCAGGAGTTCGAGGACTTTGTCGACCAACTAGAAAATGCCATCCGGTCAAAGATGCGAGTCGACAATATTCATCGACGCGTGAGTACCAATGTGGTTCGACCGGGATTGGAATTGCCGCCCGCTGTTGAACCCGCGAGCAAATTGGCTGGTCAGAACCAACCAGGTACTGCAGCAGCCCACGAATCCGCTCCCATGTTTCAACGCTATGGCGTGGGTGCAGACACGATGATGTACATGTGGATGTGGTCGAGCATGATGCACTCGCACAATACTAATTGCCACAACACGACTATTGTCAGCGAGGATGGACAACCAGCGTTCAGTGTAGGGGATGTCGGCTTCAATGCTGCCGAAAACCAAACTCTACTTCCCGGTGCACCGCTCGAGTTGCCCGATTGCCCCATCGAAGGTGCCTCGGAGTCGCTCGGCGAAATCGATGGCCTGAACGACTCGGACATGGGGATGCTGGCTACGGGCGTTGGTGACGAAACAACAAAGTCCGGTTGGCTAGACTTTTTCGCGTTTGGAGACTCATCAGGCAGCGACGGTTCCGCCGGAGCGAATTGTGCATCCGATGGCGGCAGCAGTTGTGGTGGTGGAGGCGGATGCGGCGGTGGATGTAGCAGCTAAAACCCTCTGTGCATAAGGGGGCGCGCGTTCAAAATTCAAATTTGGCGAGTGAGAGATTGTTTTTGGAGCAATATCTCTCCCTCGCCAAACTTGAATTTTGAATTTTGAACGCGCTACCCCAGTGCTGCAAGCCGCTAGCAAGAAAAGTACAATAGTGCCGGTCTTGCGTGCGAATCCACGTATCGACATATATTTTTTTGCTCGCCTTACATCTGTGGAATTTACCATGATCATTCAACGTGCGGAATTGCTAGTTTTGCGTGAGCTGGTCATTGGCTCAGCTTTGGTTTTCCTTTTCGGTGTAACCTGTGGTGCGCAAGAACCGCTATGGAAACAGTACTTGTACAGTGAAGTCCAGCGGATTGCTGCGAGCAGCAAAGCAGACTTAGAGGCTGTCACAATTGAAAACTGGAACACTACTCGCGCCAAGTGGCATGAGGAACTCAAGGAGATGCTGGGACTGGCTCCGTTCCCGCCTCGTACCGATTTGCAAGCAAAGATCGTTGAGAGTTTCGAGCACGATGGTTTGACGATTCAGCGATTGCATTACCAATCGCGTCCGGGGCTCTATGTCGGAGCTAATCTCTATTTGCCCAAAGGGCCGGCTCCGCAAGGAGGTTGGCCAGCGGTGTTGTATGTTTGCGGACACGCCAACATTACTGACAATGGACGACTGCTGGGCAATAAGACGTCCTATCAACATCACGGTCTGTGGTTTGCGCGGCACAATACGGTCTGCTTAGTGATTGATACGATTCAGCTTGGCGAATTTCACGGTGAACACCACGGCACCTACAAAATGGGACGCTGGGATTGGATCAGTCGCGGTTACACACCTGCGGGCGTTGAAGCTTGGAATGCGATTCGAGCGGTAGATTTTTTGCTGTCGCTGAAGGACGTCGATCCTAATCGCATCGGAATAACCGGACGCAGTGGCGGAGGTGCGTATAGTTGGTTTGCAGCAGCACTAGACGATCGAATTAAAGCGGCAGTGCCCGTCGCGGGCATCACCGATTTGGAAGACCATGTCATTGACGGATGCGTCGAGGGACATTGCGACTGCATGTATTTTGTGAATTATCACGGTTGGGATTATCCCAAATTGGCCGCCACGATTGCGCCGCGTGCCCTGCTGTTGGCGAACTCTGATTCCGATGGAATTTTCCCAATGGTGGGTGTGGTGCGCACGCATATGCAAGTTCGCCGCGTGTACGAGGCACTCAAGGCATCGGATAAATACGGTGTGTTGATTACGCCTGGACCGCACAAAGATACTCAAGAATTACAAGTGGGAGCGTTTCGCTGGCTGTTGAGGCATCTGACCGGAACCGAGCCAGTGGTCCAGCGCGCGGCCTTGAAGGAGCTGCCTATGGAACGCTTGGCGGTCTTCCATCAAGAATCGCCGCTGGACGAAAAAGTGACCAGCGCATCACAGTGGTTTGTCGACGCCGCGCCTGCGGTGACCAATACTGTCGAAGCCGCGCAGTTGTGGAGGAACAAATGGCGAGCCGCAATCGCGCGCACGGTTCCCTTAACCGAGTCGCTCGCACAGCCACCCGCACAACTAACCACGGTGGCCGAAGGACAACAGGGAAGTTGGCGGTGGCGATTGCGAGAACTCAATTCCCCTGAGCAGTGGAAGCCACGATTGCTGGATATTCAATCTGCTGATGTTTCCGAGAGCGACCCGAAAATAATGCTGCATGTGGGAGCTACGTCGGGCGCAGGACTGGTGAATGCTGAATCTATCAACCGCGAACTGTCCAGTGGCGATCTGCCGCGCCGGTTAGCCAAATTGCTCGCAAAGAGACATTGTGTTCTGTTGCCGCGCGGCTGCGACTGGCCAACGTGGGGACCGACCGCGCGCAGCCAGACCCAAATCATGCGCCGTTTCTACTTGCTTGGACAATCGATCGAAGGCTTGGCATTGATCGACATTCTGAAATTATCAGCGGCGTTAACGGCCGAGTCGCCGACGCTGTCCAGCGGCTGGGAAATGGCGGGATACGATCGCTGGTCACCGTTGGCAACGATCGCTGGACTGGAAATCGCCAGCACTGAGAACAAGCTCTACCCGAAACTCAGAGCATTGCATGTCTTCAATTATTCCAACGATCCGTTACTCACCCCGACTCTGCCAGGGATTTTGCGCGTGAGCGACTACAGAAGTTTGCTTTCGGCGGCGAAAAGCTTGCTTAGAGTTTCTGAGTCGACTTCGACCGACCGCGCACTGCCATCGTTGTTAGTTGATACGTCATCGGCGCCGCAGCAGTGCATGGGTTTTCGTATCATCGAAGTTAGCCAAGACCAGGCGACCATCTGGGCTCGTGCAACGCGCTGGCCACTGCCCAATCTAGGCGATCTCCCAGAAGTACGCTTTCGGGAAACGGCGGGCAAAAAAGCCAAGCAGAATTCCGGCGCTATCTTACCGGAAAGTGGCGTCGACGGGCTTCGTTTTGCTGTGCCGGGTGTACCCGCGGAAATGCGCTTGAGGTACCGGCAAGCTGGTCCCGGCACTTGGATTGAATCGCCCTGGACCAAGGTCGATCATCAGTCCGATTTTTCCTGCTTGCTACCGATGAAGGACCTTCGCGCCGACACAACTTATGAGATACGCATCGAAGCTCGGGCGCCGGGTGCTGAGACGGTCACAACTACGCTGTCCGGTAATGTAAAAACGATGCCTGCCGCAGACCAGCCGAGGGCGTTTCGGCTGGCGGTCGGTACATGCCAAGAATTTCTAGATCGCGATGGAGCACATGGGTTTGATGTGTACCGCACGATGCTCGATCGCGCCACCAGCGCTTATGTCTTGGCAGGCGATGTGGTCTATTACGATTCGCTCGCACGGAGCGTTGATCTAGCAAATTATCACTGGCAACGCACTTATTCGTTGCCCACGATGGTCAATTTTCATAAACAGGTGCCTACATTTTTCTTGAAGGACGATCACGATACGTACGTTAACGACAGTTGGCCTGGTCAACAACTTCCATGGACCGACGATTTTCGTTTCGAAGATGGCCAACGGATTTTTCGCCAGCAGACGGCGTTGCCGGCGCCGGCATATCGTACGATCCGCATGGGCAAAGATCTTCAGATTTGGATGCTCGAAGGACGCGATCATCGCAGCGCAAATAATGCTAAAGATAGTCCCGACAAAACAATTCTGGGTATCGCACAAAAGCGATGGCTGGAGCAGACGCTGAAATCGTCGGATGCGAAGTTCCATGTAATAATTTCCCCGACCCCAATCGTTGGGCCCGACCGCGAAAACAAGCACGATAACTTGTCCAATGACAATTTCACCTTTGAAGGGCGCCAAATTCGCAAGCTGCTCGCATCCGTGCCCAACACCGTCGTCGTCTGTGGCGATCGGCACTGGCAATACCACAGCATCGACCCAGAGACCAAGCTACACGAATTTTCCGTTGGACCGGTCAGCAATCGTCATGCAGGCGGATGGAATCAAGATGACTATCGCCCAGCGATACATCAATATCTGCGAGTGGCTGGCGGATACTTGGAGATCGAGCTGACGTACACTGACTCCAATCCCAAATTAGCGTTGGTCCACCTCGATCCCTACGGTAAAGAACACCATCGGCATGAGCTGAAGTAATGCATGCGGGAGATGGGTTCTAACCAATCCAAGCCCGGCGCGCCAGAGAGTGCGCGCCAGGATTGACGCACTCGCTTGCGCCTCGGGCTTGTATTCGCTCATTCCGTTCTGCCGCTCGCCTTACCAACCCGCGCAGCTTTCGTCGCCCGACGTTAGCGCAGCGTCGGATTCTGGTTTTGTCCAGCCACACCGACATTCAGTCGCGGTTGCTCGATAATGGAGAATTCTGCCCAGATCGGTAGGTGATCGGAGATCTTCAGAGCGTCCACCAACTCGATGCGGAACATATTTTGCAAATCGATCGTTCCACAGCGGCCGGTGAATTCGGTCGTGAGCAAACGATCGATCAAGATGTTATCCAACATTTTTGACTTGCGCACGTTGGTGGGCAAATCGCGGATCAGTGGCACGAAATCGAGGATTTTGTTCAAGCTTCGTAACTTGTCGTGAGGCGCATTCAGATCACCTACCAGCAGCACATCATCCTCGTTCGGATACTCGTACTGGCGGACATTGCGATAAACGTCCGCTAATACATCCAATTCCGTATTGATTTCGTCAGGGTCCGTGTGCATGTTGATCAGCGTGAATTGGAACGGATTGCCGACAGGTGAGATCGATTGAAATCTGCCGACGAATGGTTCTCGGTGCAGAATGTCTTTCTCGTCGAGAACCGGGTAACAGTAACCTGGGCCACTCAAGATCCGCGTTTCGTCGTATACGAAGGCATACTGTTCGAAATAACCCGAACTTGCGCGACCGACTTGCGGACCAATCGTGAAATTGTACTTATTGCCGAGCGAGTTGACTCTTGAAATCAATGCGGGCAGGATGCGCTGGTCTTTGCTGGTAATTTCCTGCAACGCGATGACGTCGAATTTTCGAATGATGTCGGCAAATCTTTCCGTCACCCATGAATCGCTGATCTTGCTCGGTCCCAGCCGCTGCAAATTGAAACTACCAATTAAGATATTCGTAGGAGTTCGCGCCGGAATCGTATCTCGTGGGTTCGTAGCCTCTGGTTTCGACGTTTTGGATGCGGCCGGATCGACCGACAGTGGAGCCGATAGTTGATTGGGATCGCAGCCTAGATAGCTGCCCGAACCCACCAGCAATACGATCAGCAGCGGATAAAACGGAATCGATCGCATCCCATCGCCTCCTTGCTTTGGACACTTCGAGTAAAGCGAACTTTGTCGACGATCTAATCGGCCAGCGCGGCCAGCGCCATCCGTTTCAATCGCGGGTTTTCATGAATCGCGGCGCGACGCAGAATATCGCGTGTGCTGGGCGAGAGATTTCCTAACTTTGCTAACGCGGCAACTGCTTCTTGCTTGACTAAAACGTCTACATGCTTTTCAACAGCGGCAGCCAGAATGTCCTGAAATCGAGTCCCTTCCTCTCCAAGCCTTCCAATCAATTTGCAAGCCCAGGCCGCCACAGGCGCGATCACGTGGCGAGTCAGCTCTGCAAGCTGTGCCGTACAGTCCATCGTTGGCGCTCCCATGTTCTCCAATACTTCAGCCGCCCAAGCGCGCACTTCGTCATCGCTGTCGTGCAAGGATAGCACCAGCGCAACAGCAGACTGACGAGCCAACTCTGGAGTCCCAGCGTACTGTTTTAGTTTCGCCAAAGGCAACGTGTTTCCTACCACTGTCGACATACATCCCTCGACCATTTTCCAAGCGATGTAAAATCGTAAATACTCGCCGAGGCTGTCAGTGACTTGGCGCCAAACCATTGGAATCGCCAAGCAAGACCGATGGCTAGCATCCAGCCAATCGGACATCTAACCGCCCTTCGGCAAGGTTTACATTTTGCGCATTGGTCAATACCTGATTTCTATCACTTGCACAAGAGAAGTTAGCGCCAATTTGCGATTCGAGGCGGCGCACGGTTGCTGTTCACGTCGTACAACGGTATCAGTTGGTATTGCTGCTCGCTGAGCACCCTAGTTTACGCAGTGGCGCCGCTGTCGAAGCAATCGGCTTATCGACTCGGCAGGTACAGCGGTGGCGAAGTACTCCACGCCCATTCGCATGGAAATTCTCCCAACAAGATATGCAGGATTGGCTAAGTAGATCGTCGCCGCATTTTCCGGCAGCTTATGCTGCCTAAACCAGACTATGGCCTAACCGCAATACCGTTCAACGAACGTGGGATAAGCTTCCAGCTTGTCAATATCTTGTGCAAGCAATGGCGATACTCCGCTACAGGTTGACAAGCTGGAAGCTTATCCCACGTTCGTTGAACGGTATTGGGCCTAACCGCGACGTTATTTGTGAAACGGACCACTTAGACGACAACCCGTTTGCCTGATACAATTAGGGAAATCTGGAATCCTCTGAGACAATTATCTTGCACGCACAGGACAATAGTGGGGTAGTTGTCGACTTACTCTGCCAATTGTTGTCTCATTCCATTTTTTCGTCCGTTCTTACAAAGGTCACGCTGCGGTACGGAATTCTGCCGCGGTGATGAGCTGTCTAGGTTCTCAATGAATTTACCGGTACTGGCTGAAGCGAAGACGTCCGACCGCTTCTTGACAAATTTGCCGCCGACCCGACATCCGACGGGACCGGTGTCGCGACTGGCATTGCCCATGTCAATGGACGAAGCTCGCCAGCGGGGTTGGGATGAACTGGATGTAGTGTTCGTCACGGGTGATGCCTACATTGATCATCCGAGTTTCGCCATGTCCATTTTGGGACGGGTTTTGGAAGCAGCCGGTTTTCGTGTTGGGATCGTGTCTCAGCCCGATTGGCACTCGTGCGCCGATTGGCAACGATTTGGTCGCCCGCGCCTGTTTTTTGGCATCAGCGCGGGAAATATGGA
>SYJV01000288.1 GCA_005798335.1 Planctomycetaceae bacterium
TACGCTATGTCTAGCCGAGCAGATGTTCAAACTGTTTCCACGGCAGTCGGAAAAGGATTAGATCTTAGGCGAGCGGCAGATGGGACTTTACCAAGGCCTAAGCGAATACAAGCCCGAAGCGCAAGCGAGTGCGTCAATCCTGGCATACACTCGCTTGCGCTTCGGGCTTGTATTGGTAAGAAACTATCTGCCGCTCGCCTTATTGGGATCAAGACAAAATCGGCGTACGTGATGGCAGCGGACCGAACGGTGGTTATGCAAGTATGGCTTCGATGGGACTTCCGCCACGGGCGATTGAGTGCGGACGGCCGATGTGATCGTGCACGATCAGGTTGGGATCGATACCGAGCAGATGGTAAATTGTCGCCACTAGCTCGGATGGATGCACCGGATCGCTCGCTGGATAGGCCGCATATTTGTCGGTGCTCCCGTGGACCATGCCTGCCTTGATCCCGCCGCCAGTCAGCAAGCTGAAACCACATTGTGGCCAATGATCGCGCCCGGCTCGCGCATTTACTTTGGGGGAACGCCCCATTTCACCCATGACGATGACCAATGTCGAATCCAGCAATCCTCGCGATTCTAGGTCGCTGATAAAGGCTGGATAAATCTGGTCGAGTACCGGCAGGTTATGGTTCTTCAGCATTGAAAAATTGTTTTCATGCATGTCATAGGCATGACCGTAATGCCGAAAGATCTCTTGATGCACGCTGATGAAGGGCACACCAATTTCCACCAAACGGCGAGCGACAATCATACTCGAGCCGTATAGATGTCGGCCGTAGGCGTCACGAATGCTGGCTGGCTCCTTGGACAAGTCAAACGCGTCACGTGTTTTGCTGGACGTTAGCATCGCATACGCACGCTGTTGAAATCCTTCTAATCGATCGAGCACCCCGGAACGGCTGGCGGCTCGGAAAGTATCGTCCAGCTTTTGCAGCAGCGAACGTCGACCGGCAAAACGATCGACGGTCATCTGGGGTTGGTAATCCAGTCCCGGCAAAAACGGTTCGCCGATCGGCATCACTGGATCGTAGTAGATCTGATTCGGCTCGCGCTGGAATGTTGGGTCGCACAGCGAAAACAGCGGATCGTACTGACTGCCCAAAAATCCGCCGTATGGACCGCCGCGACGATAACCGTTTTGCCCAGAACCTGGAAAACAAGGCAAACAGACCGCTCCAGGGATTTCCTGAGAACCGAGCCCAACATACTGGCAGATTGCGCCGATGTCCGGCGGATCTGTTTTCTGGGCTTGCATTTTTGGATTCGCGTCTGTGTAGCCAGTCATAATGGCCAAAGGATCATGCGAGTTATAATTGTGGGAAATCGTACGGATCAAGCAGGCCTTATGCATCAACCGAGCAGTGTTGGGCAAGTGTTCGCAAATCTGCACGCCGGCCAGCGACGAACTGATGGGCCGAAACTCTCCGCGTATCTCGGCGGGAGCCGTCGGCTTCAGATCGAACATATCCATGTGGCTGGGACCGCCCAGCAAGTTGAACAGCACCACCGACCGTACTCGGCGCTTACGGTCGCCACCAGCCTGTGCTTCAGCTCGCAGTAAATTGGCCAACGAAATTCCAGAGAAGAGCGACAGTCCACCGACTCGCATGAATTCTCGTCGTGTGCTGCCATCGCACAACCGCGAACCGTTCCCCAAAACGCTGAGCATTGCTTTTCTCCCACAACTATCGAGATAACGAAATAGTGTATCATGCCGCGATTGGCGATTCAGTACCTTTTCGTCGATCATCAACTTTCGATCACAACAATGGCAACAGTGCGCATTGAATCTATCGACTTTTTTTATGTTTCTATGCCAGAAATTCTCGACATTGGCGACGGCAGCCAAGACGCGTTGCTGGTGCGAGTGCGCGCCGGCGATAACGAAGGCTGGGGCGAGTGCGAAGCGGCACCTTTGGTTTCCATTGCCAGCCTAGTGTGCCCGATGTCTCACAGTGCCTGCAAACCAGTGCAGGCATCCGTGGTCGGCCAATCGCTCGACAGCGTGCATGACATTCGACGTATTAACAACTTGGTGCGTACCAACAGCCTTGATTTGCTGCAAGCTGACCATACGTTGTCTGGCATTGATATTGCCTTGTGGGACCTTCTCGGTCGTCGCTTGAACGAACCTGTCTGGAAATTGCTGGGATACCGTCAATCGTGCTCAAAGACACCTTACGCTTCGGTCCTCTTTGGTGATACAGCCGAACAGACCTATCGCAAAGCGAAAGAGATTCGCGCCAACGGATTTCTAGCAGCCAAGTTTGGCTGGGGGCCATTTGGTACCAGCAGCGTCCGTGCCGACGTAGATCAACTCCATGCAGCGCGAGAAGGTTTGGGCGACGAAGGAATATTGCTGGTCGATGCGGGTACGGTCTGGATATCAGATCTAGATGCGGCTCGAAGTAGGCTGGACGCTCTCCGCGCCACGCGAGCGACTTGGTTGGAAGAACCATTCGTGTCTGGCGCATTGGCTGAGTACCGAGCGCTATCCGAAGTAAGCGTGCCGATTGGCTTGGCCGGTGGTGAAGGATGCCATAACTACTACATGGCAAAACACATGCTCGACCATGCCGGTCTAAAATATGTGCAAATCGATGCCGGGCGCATCGGAGGAATTACGACTGCCAAAGACGTGGCGGATTATGCCGTGTCAAAGAAAGTCACGTACGTAAATCATACGTTTACATCAAACTTGGCGCTGTCAGCATCTTTGCAACCGTTTGCCGGAATCGAAGCGGATCGAATCTGCGAGTACCCGACGGAATTGAAACCGCTGGCGAAAAAGATTACCAAGAACACAATCGCCCGCGACGCACATGGCCAAGTCCAAGCACCCGAAGCGCCGGGACTTGGCATGGATATCGATATCGAAGGCATCAAACCTTACTTAGTCGAAACCGAGATTCGCGTCGCTGGCAAAGTGCTGTATCAAACACCGCCGCTTACTTGAGCTCCTTCAAGCGGACGTTCTTGAACTGTACGACCATCGGCGGCCCGACGTGAATCTGAAAAGCCAGCACGCCCTTGGTCGCGGCTTTTTCGGTCTGGTTATCGATCACCTCAGTCATGAGCTGGCCATTGATGTAATGGCTCAGCACGTTGCCCTTGGCGACAATTTTGTAGTGGTTCCAGTCTTCGACCTTGATGTGTTTGGCCAAATCTTCAGATGCAGCGAATTGTTCAGGGTGCTTCTTGCCATCGGAGCTGATCGTCGTACGCTGGCCACGCTCCGCCAGAATGCCACGCCCTTTCTCTTCGTAGTTGATGCCAGAGTAGCGCGGTGGCTTGCCGTCTTTGCTGGTATCGATATCAGCTTGATAGCCTCCCACGATGAATTTCTCCGCGTCGATCAGCTTGCTGCGGTACTGAACACCGGAGTTGTTACCAACCATCTTGTAATCCAGTTCGAGTTCGAAATTCGCAACTTCGCCCTCTTGCCAGACTAGAAACGTATTGAATTTCAGCGGTACGTTCCCGACAGTTCCGGTAATGCAGCCGTCCTTGACACTCCACAGTTCCGGATTTCCCTTCCAGCCAGTTAGGTCTTTGCCATTGAACAGTTCTTTCACACCTTCGTCCGCAGACAACCGGCCAGGCATGGCCAGCATCGCGCATAAAATCATCAAGCAACATCGCGCACTCATCGATTTCTCCCAAGCAGCAACAGTCGGTAGAACACTAGATTCCTCACCAGTCGGCCTATTATCGTCCATTACAACTGCCGGTCCAGATACCCATCTTGGCAACGCCCGTTCACAGCGTTCCGTGAACCAACGATTAAAAAAGCGGAACAGATTTGGTGCGAGGAGCAAAGCACGACAATTGAATCGCGACTATTATTGTGCGCCGCTAACTTGTCCCAAGCGGTAGAGATGGGTCGAAGTGCGCACTAGTAAACTATTCGCGACGATTGCGGGCGATGCTCGGCAGCCATCGTCCAGCGAGTTCCTCGATACTCGCTGCGGTTGGTCTGCCAGCGTGTATACGTATCCCTTTCCCTCATGATCAAATGCGAACAAGTGACTGTCCGTGGCGACCAGCGATGCACTGTAGTTTCCGCCCAACCGTTCCTGCCAGGCGATCTCGCCAGTGTGTGTGTCGATGCGCGATAGCAACCCGTCGTCGGTCACGCTAAAAAGTCGGCCGCCCGCGAGGATCTGACTCGGTTTGGAACCGATCGCTTTTCGCTGAGTCCACAATATATTGGTGCCCGTAACGTCCCCTTTTCCTCCGGTGCGAATGCACAAAAGTTGAGCTTTGCCGAAACCGGTATTGACGAACAAATGCTGGCCATCGAACAGTGGTCGAGCTGTTGTGGAATGTTCGTTGTACTTGGCGCGCCACAGTTCTTCGCCCGAACGTGGGTCATATGCCAGCACCGCCTTGCTGGTCGGGCTGATCAGTTGCGTCTGCCCGTCGACGTTTATCACTAGCGGAGTGCAATAGGATTTGAAAATGTCACCATTGGTTGTTCCATAATCGACTTGGCGATCGCGCTTCCAGATCGTCTTGCCGGTAGCGCGATCCAATGCGACGACGTATTGATAATCGTAGCCATCCAAGTGAACGATCATCATGTTCTCGAACAGGATCGGCGAACTGCCCGCGCCACGATAGTGATTACAAGGCAGATCGCGTCTTTGCCAAACTACCTTGGCCGTGGCACGTTCCAAACACGCGGTACCATAGGCGCCGTAATGCACGAATACGTATTGGTCGTCCATGACGGGCGTGGGTGAGGCATAACTGTTGGTATCGTGATAGTCGGGTTGTACTGCTTCGTTTTCAAAAATCAGCACATCATGCAGTTTCTTGCCGGAGTCCAAGGCAAAGCACATTGCGTACATCTTCTTGCCATCTTCGGTGGCTGTGGACAACCAGATTTCGTTATCCAAGACGACTGGCGAGGCCCATCCGCGACCATGGGTCGCGCTTTTCCAAAGGACGTTTTTTTGCTCACTCCATTCCATGGGCGGATTTTGGCTGGGCGCTGTTCCATTTTGTTGCGGGCCACGAAACTGATGCCAATCAATGCGGGTCTGCGAATCATCTTGAGCGGAAAACGGTCGCTCCGAAAAGCAACATGCGAGACTTACTACGAACAACCAATAGGTGAGCTTCATGGCGATATTCCAAGCGGAAACAAAAATCGGTCAATGATCTAAGCAAAAGGCGGTTTTCAAGCAAATGAAAGACGCGTCAAGTTTTGGCCAGCGCTGTATTGGCCGATTTCAAACTGTGGTACAACGACTGGTAAACTGGAAATAGGCGATCGTACAACTTGGTTACCGGTCGACGGGGCACGGATTTCGAAGTTACTTCGATGGTTGCTTTGCAAGCTTCTTCGATGGATTTAAATTGACCATTGCCCACAGCCGCCAGCAACGCGACGCCGAACGCTGGTCCTTGCTCGGCATTGATCGCACACGCTGGTTGATTCATGACATCGGCTAATACCTGACGCCAAAACGGACTCTTGGCACCACCGCCGCTAACTCGCAGTTCCTTGATGGGAACATTTAACGCTCGCATAATTTCTAGGCTTTCTCTCAAGCTCATCGCGACTCCTTCCATAATGGCTCGCGACAAATGGCCACGTTGGTGCGCGGCGGTCAAGCCGACAAACGCTCCCCGTGCCAGCGGATCGGCATGCGGAGTTCGTTCGCCCGCCAGGTACGGCAGGAACAGCAGGCCCGAACTGCCGGGTTCCGTATTGGCCGCTTCTGCGGTTATCAGGTGAAATGGATCGGTTCCACGCCGCGCCGCTAGCTCCGTGCAGATATTCGAAACGAACCACTGCAGTGAACCTGCGGCGGATAAGGTTACGCCCATCATATGCCATTTGCCATGCACTGCGTGGCAAAAAGTGTGAAGCCGACCTTGGGCATCGTATTGCGGTTCATCGCTGTGTACAAAAATCACGCCAGAGGTTCCCAGCGAGGCAGTTAATATGCCTTTGCGCACGATACCGTTGCCAACCGCTCCGGCCGCACAATCGCCAGCGCCAGCCACGACTTTGCAATCCGCTGTCAGTCCAAGTTGACTGGCAATTTCTGGCAGCAATGAACCAGTTACCTGCTCGGATTCGTATACCTGGGCAAGCAAAGATGAGTCCAGTTGTAGTTTGCTGAGCAATTCCGTTGACCAACGCCGACGCACGACGTCGAGCAACAACGTGCCGCTAGCATCGCTGGCGTCGGTCGCGAATTCCCCAGTGAGTCGGCGACGGATTTCATCTTTTGGAAGTAATACGCGCGTCAAGCGGTCGAAGTGTTTGGGTTCGTGATTTCTCAGCCAGAGAATCTTCGGAGCGGTAAAGCCGGTCAAGGCGGGGTTCGCCACCATCCGAATCAGTTCGCTGCGTCCGCCGGCAGCTTGAGTTATTTCGTCGCACTCCGCGGCAGTGCGCTGGTCATTCCATAACAGAGCCGGACGGATTACGCTGTTGCGTTTGTCGAGAAACACTGATCCATGCATTTGGCCCGACAAGCCGATGGCCTTGACCTCCGCTGGTTTCACTCGCGATTGCTTGACGACGGCGCGAACAGTTTTCAGCGTTGCGTTCCACCACAATTCCGGATCTTGTTCGGTCCACAAGGGCTTGGGCATGGCAACAGCGTACGACGAACTCGACTCCGCCAGAATATTTCCATCGGCGTCGATCATCAGGCTCTTCGTCCCCGATGTGCCTATATCAATCCCAATATAACATGCCACAATTATTTGGCTCCTTACGATTCCAATGTCTTCTAACCACCCGCAGCGCGATATGCTTCAATTTCACTACCTTGCCAACGCTGTTTTGCTTGCCAAAGCCGTTTTGGGAGTCCTTATCTTAGCGACAGGGTGCTCGCAGAAGAATTCACCAACCGAGATTTCCGTACCGGATTCTGCAAAGACACCGCAAGTCTCTCAGATTCCACTACGAATCTGGATCGTTGAACCGTCGGCGAATGTGGAATTGGTCCGACGCCAATGGCAGTCTGTGTCGGAGCAACCCATCGAATTAGAGGTACTTTCGACCGCAAGTTTTCTTGCTCGACCCTCATGCAACTGCGACATCGTCGTGTATCCAGCTCGGCTATTGGGTGAACTCGTTAAACGCGCCTGGCTAACTAAAGTTCGTAACAAGCCTGCTGAGCCATCGACGGCTGGAGAATCGGCAGTAAACGTAGTTCCCGTAGCCTGGCTTGCACAATGTCGATACGGCGGCGATACGTGGGCGAGACCACTGGGTTGCTCAGTACCAATACTGCTGGGCGATAGTCGGTCAGGTTTAAGTGCCCAGGCCGCTGTAAAATCGTGGGCAGAATTACTGAAAAGGACTGCGAATGAGAATTCGCAAGCTGCGCAATCACAGCCGGTGCAAGTAGCAGTTGATCACGATGCATTAGTCGATCGATTTCTGACAATCGCCGGCAGCCTCAGCCAGCGAAACCCAAAATTCGGAATTCTGTTCGAAATGCAAACGATGCGCGCTCGGATCGGCGAAGCTGAGTTTATTCAAGCGGCAGAAACTCTTCGCACTATGGCCCGTGCTTCGCGAGGCGGAGTGGCCGCGACTGGATCATGGAATCAAACATGGGCGTGGCTAATGGATGATGGCGAAAAATCGCTGAGCATAGGCTTGGCTGGCCAAACTGAGAAATCGACCCAGCCTACAAATACAATCCGTGTTGCCATCGGACCATCGTCCATGAACGTTTTAGGTTCAGAGGAGAAATCGGCGAGCAACTTTGGATGGAACACAGGCAGCGGATTGATCGCCAGTTTGTCGGAGAGCTGCCGTCAGTCGTCTCGGGCTGACCAATTCGTAGAATGGCTGGCAACGCCGGCAACTCGCAATATTCTGTCCAAGGCAATCGTTGGTATTGATCCCGATGCTCCGGTCAGTGGTCCGGACGCTTCCGATTGGCAGGTCGCGTCGCTAAAGCGCCGACTGGCGAATCGAGTTGGCTTGCCAATGGAGTTGCGGTTTCCAGGTGCAGAACGATACCGCGCCGCGTTGGGGCAGCAACTAGCGCGCATCCTTGAAAGAAACGCTGAAATTGCCGACGGACTTAAACAAGTTGCCGCCGAATGGGAAAAATTGACCGACGAACTCGGACGAAAACAACAGCGCACCCAGTACGAACACAGCTTGGGACTACTGTAACGTTACGTCCCAGACTTTTGAGCGCCGCGATTTTCCGGCGGGACCCTCTACGGTCAAAGTTACGACAAACTCGCCGGATTTTTCGTATCGATGCGTTGGATGCCGATCCTCAGAAGTCGCCCCGTCACCAAAATCCCACTTCCACGAACTAATGTTGCCGTAAGAGAGATCGCGAAACGCAACCGTTCTGACGGAGTTCTCCACGACCTGAAACGACCAATCTGCGTCGATCGGTTTGCGCAAACTGGATTCCAGCGGCATCAGTCGAAATGCAACTAGATCGGAAGCATTTCCGTACATCGTGGTCTTGTGCGAGAGATTCCAAAACGCACTGTACGATTTCGATTGCTGGTCGTCGTAGTCCAAGATCGCCCACGACAACCCGATGATTTTGTCTTCAACTAATTTAGATACGATTGCTCGCGACGGTTCCGGTGGAGCATGGTCGAATGGAGTGATAAAAAATTCGAGAATCAGACGTCCGCTTTCGCCGTGCCGAAAATTGTATTTCGCCGCTGCATTAGCAAACGGCAGATCTTTGATCCACGGCTGGCTGCCCCATACCATCGCCCAGTCTTTACCTTCTGCTGGAGTAAAAATGTGATAGTTCTGAGCATGAACGCCATGAAACGCGAAGTGAGTTTCCAGTTTGTTCCGCAAGCTCTCCACTGGGTGCATTTGCCGAATCAACGGTCCACCTGAGAGATCGCCGTCTACAACTACTTCGAAGATATCGTTGTGCAAATCGGTGGCAGCAAAGTCCCAGTAGTTGTCGTACGCTTCGTAAAGAAAATAGAGCTGGTTCAGGCCCTTGACCCAACCGACTGTAACCGCAACGTCCAAGTTCTTCGCATCGCGACCATCGCCGATTCCCTTGACCGTCTCCTTGAGCTGGTCTGAGCCAATCACATACGACTTGGGCACGATCGACCAATCGTCCGCATTTCCATCAATCCTCGGAATTTTGTCAGCGGGAAACTGAAAAATCTTGAACTCGATCTCTGGTCGCTCCAAACCATGCGCATCACTGCCAAAATAAGGCAGCAAGACCATCAGGCAACTCAAGCTCACAATAGTCGGAAAAAAAGTTCTGATCATTTGAACGTTCCCTATTATCATGCTGGGTTACTGCGAAGTGAAGGATGGGCACTTTTGCCACGGTCACAGAAAAACACGGACACAACACGAAAGGACGTCATAGTAGTGCTGGGAACGCAAACGGCCAAGAGGTCCTTTGTTTGGCATCAGTTCGGGAGGAATTGGCTGGGCAGTGTATAGTGCTGGACTTTGCCTGAAACGGTCCATTCATTTAATTTGGCGAACGGTACCAAGTAGGACTTGGAGTTGCGCTCCAATTTAGACTGATGTGTCTCGCGGATTCCATCACTGGTTTCCGAATAGGTGCGCGTCGACGTGGTAACTCCTCGCGCAATTACAAACTTGCGCTCGGCATTCGGGCTTTTAACGGCCACGGAAAATGCATTGCCAGCGCGACTCTGTGGGATCAATAAGTCGGCAGAAAGTCCGAGTTCGGCGGGGTTGGCCACACATAACCAACAGTCAAGTTCGAACCGCCGGTCCGTTGGTTCGAGCCGTACTGCAGGAAAGCTCAAAATTGGATAGTGGCGGCTCTGGTAACTGAAATCCCAAAAATGAAAACTGCGTTGGCTATCTGGCAGGCGTAACTCGAGCACCGCAAACTCTGGCCTGCGCGTAAAGTCGCTACGCTGGTTCTTTTCGTGCATGGCCAACTCGACCGAAAACTCACTGTTGTCCGCAGAGAATATCGGCCGAGCATGAAGTTGCAAATCCTGATTCCCGCCACGCTGTTCCAGTGGAAACGGGAATGTAAAGCCGTAGTCGTTCAATTCTTCTTCAAAGGTTATGTACCGAAGCGTGCCCAGCGAGAATATCAACTTGAGCTGTTCGTTTCCGGCGATCGCGACGCGCACTGGCTCAGCCGATACGCCTTCGACAGATTTCGCATCTATGTTGAGATCTAGCGGTAAAGTACTCTTCGTTGCTACCGATATCGGTTTCCTGAAAGTACCACTCCACTGTTCTTTGTTGTCCTTGACCGGCGTGATGCGTACCAACGACGAAGGAAATGAGTCCAACAAATCCTTGCTGAGATCCGCTACTTGCTTATGAAGTCCAAAACTTAGTTTCGCATCCTGTTTCATGTCTTGCGCGAGCTGTTGCAAGTCCTTGATCGATTTCTCGGCTCTCGCACGATTATCCCGGTCCTGGTAATAGACGAGATTCTCATATTGATAGATATAGACCGTGCAATTCTTAGACGCACCAATTTTCGATTTGAGTTCATCGCTGCTGATTTTCCGCCCAGTGTAATTTAATGCCGGGTTGATTCCATCCTCGACATCATTTGCTCCGTCGCTGACAACCACGATGCGATTGAGGCCATTAGGCGTCAAGGTGATCGCCGCCGAAACTGCGTCGTAAAGCGGTGTCTTGGCCGAGGGTCGAACCCAATTGCTCTCCAAAATGCGACGCACCTCATCACATTCCAGCTCGCCTGTGTAACAAATCTGATTCGAGACAGGGTCAGAGAACTGCTGCAATTGCGCAGGACGTGTATCGGGATCTTCCTCGTACACTCTGCCAAAGAGGAACAAGCGTACCTTAATAACGTTGTCGTTTTCTTCATTCAGTTTGTCGATTCGATTCAGCAATTCAACGACAACTTGCTTGAGTTTATCGTGAACTTTTCCGCCACCAGCCAGCGGCTGTAACATCGAATTCGAGCAATCTAACAGCAGGCTGACAGTGCTATTGACCTCGGTTGCGGAAGTTACCATTACCGTTGGCGCGGTTGGCGTGATCCGATTGAAAGCGACCGTAAATTGCTTCGGCGCTTCTTCGGCGGGAATTTCTTTGGCAAAGGAGTGCCCGCGAAACGCTAAACGCAACTTCTCGCGCTGATCGGACTTCTTGATGCGAATCACCAACGTCTTTAGATCTCGCAGCGGATAAGCACAGGTCCCTTCGAAAAACGGAACGATACTTTGCTCTCCCAGCTTTAGCGCGAGGATATTGCCTGGGCCCACAAGGCTGCTGGCAAGTTCGACTTCCTTGGCGAGAATTTCTGATTGTGACTCGGTCGCAGCTCCAGCGGAAACAGGTGTAATCGACTTGACCTGGGTACTGGCCAGTTGCTCTTTCGGGTGAACTATCAGCTCTCTCAAGTCAAAACTGATTGCATACTGTTCAAAGCCAGGGACTTTCTTCAGTGGATCAACGTCGACTTGGTATAACTTCACCAGTTCTTCGAAGTACAGTCCCGATGTGCGCTGGGCAAAATCCCCGTCGCCCCAAACGGCATCGCACAATCTGCTGGTTTGCAAACGAACGTATTGGGATTCACAGTATTTGCGAAACGCTAGCGGCGCATTCCACGGCCATTGCTGGATATCGATGGCTTCTGCATAACCTCTTTGGCCCAACGAGTTGCCAACCACTTGGAGTCGGCGACTGGCCTGATAGAGTGCGGCCACATCTAGCGGCGAGGTGGACGATCGTAGATTGCGATCCAGCTCCGACTGAAGGTTCTGGAGCGACAATCGCGGATCCCCTTCATAGATGCGTGAATATGCTCGCGCGACTTCCGGGAATTTTGTGAACGCGCGAGCCACGCGATCTTTGACGGAGGAAAACTGTATTTGATCGGGCGCTGCGCTCGGTGCGTCGACTTCGTTTTGGTGCAACATAACCCGCGTGTGCAAGACCTGTCGTAAACTTGGCTCAAGCAATGGCCAGCGCAGAGCGATTCTACTGTCGCGGAGCACTTCAGGGTCGTTGTCAGATTGTTCGATCAAACGTGCAAACGCGGAATTCACCAATGAGTTCAACCGCTGTTGCCCGGCAAGGATCTCTGGAGTAGACAATCGAGGATCGAGCGCTGCCGGCTGGGGATTTCGCAATAGGTCGGTGACATCGAGCGACAATTTCACCAGCGTCGACAATTCTTCGGGCTCCATCAATTCCATTTTTCGCGAATCACCGTGGCGTTGTTCACGTAACCATGCGGCAAGCAAGTGCGGCGTCATGTGGATCATCGAATCGCGGAAACTGGCGGCTTCGCTCAGCCGATTCGACTTGTGGACCAGGCTATCAACGTCCGTCGAGATGCCACGCAACAACTTGACGCAGTTCTCAAAGTCATTGACTATCAACAAATCGAACGCCTGTACAAACGATTTATCAAGACGCTGAACATCATCCTTGACCCATAGTGAGAGTTCGGGATTGGGCGCGCATGCAGCAGATTGCAGGGCGTCGAACGATCCGACGATTCTAGCGATCGCTTCGTTGCGAAATGGACTCACTGGTTGAGCCTGCCAATCAATTTCATGGAGAATGATGCGCAACAGTTGAATCTCTAACCACTCAGCGGCGGTCGGATCGCGAACGTATTGCAAGCATCTAGCTAGGCACTCTTGCGTATATCGATCATTCCAAGAACTTGACTGCTGAGCCACTCCAATTTTGTTCAGCTCCTTGGCGGGCTCAGCGAGCAATCTCCAGACTTGCCAGCACTGGCCGTTGCGATTTGCATTTTCAGCCGGAGGCGAACCAGCGCCGCGAACCAAGTAATCTTCCAATTTTCCATCCACGGTCAGCGCAGCAATATCGCCAAACAAACTCTCGGACTTTCGGGCTCGCGAGATCATTACCGCTTCAACTAAACTGACTCTAGGAATTTGGTCCCTGCGGATCTCGAGCGCCGTCAGGGCTTGGGCGACTTGTGCCAAGAAACGCTGGAGCGCAGGTTGTGCTGGTCCATCGCCGGAATTGCTAGCGCCCGCCGTACTCTCCGCCAGTTCTTCAAGGTGGATTAATTGAGATTCGATTTTGGAAAACTCGATTGGGTCCACCGACCGCATCGGGCTCAGGCGCACAAACCGCTTCCACAAATCGCCGAGTTGGTCGTAGGTCTTTTTGTCGAGGTCAGTTGCGTTAGAAATGCGGCGGTCTGCTGATATTCCTGCTGTGCCCGCGATTCGCAAGTCAGAGTTCGATTCAGTCTTGGCAGACATCCTGAACACGGGTTCCTGCCGCGCATGGCGATTGAGGCTGACCCAAGTCTGCACGGCGGCCACCAGCCCCTGCTTAAAATCGCCAAGTGTTATCTCGGACGATGTCCACGCTCGCTTGGATGTCGCAAATCCTTTGGCGATACCCTCGACAAAGAAATGTGCAAAAACTGAACTGGAGAACTCAGGTGCCGACCAATTTTCCTGACCGGCTTGACATGGCAAAACGAGAATGATTTTATCCTGATCGGCTGCAGACAGGCCTTCATGGGCCTTCATCAAAGCGTCAGTTGGAAAGCCAAGGTCGCCCAAGTTTGTGACTACGGTTGGTGGCCTGACATCCAACGCAACAAGGGCGTAGCGGTTGGAGGGAGTTTGGTCAGCGATGCTCTGCAGTACCATTTGGATCTTGGTACACTTGGTGGGATCGCCAAACGGATCACCAGTGGAATCGACTAACACCCATGCGTCATCGCTGTCAGACAGTCGCGCGATGTGTCCAGAAATCAGATAGGCACGTACCAATGCCTTTCCAGGTCCTGACTTTTTTTGGCCCGCCGACCCACTTACTTTGGAATCGATGCTGAGATCAATGTTCGTAGTCGGAATGTTTGTCTTGGCACGTTCGACCTGGACTTGTCCGAACGGTGTTTCGCCTAAATCGGCAGACCCATACTCGCTGGATGTTATCGACCAAAACAACGGAATCTTAGGCGGCCGACGCCAAATCCAGTCGACGAAAAAAGCGGTCAGCAAGCAAAGGGCAAGCAAGATGCCGCTGACAATCAGAATTCGGCGGAGTTTTCGCGTATCGGCGTCACCGGTCTGAACGTGTTTCGACCAGCCAGGTTCCACAGCGGCGGCGGTTGAAGTACTAGGAGCAGATCGTCCGCGCCAGTCCGCTTTGGCGGCTGGTTTGCCACGTTGCTGAATGGGAGCAACTGATTGAACGGTGTCCCTCTTTACCGGTTTCCGTGGAGGCTCCCGATCATTATCTCCACTGCGCCAATCTGACATAGCCTCCCGCCTTTCTCTGTGCTGACTCTACTGCCTACGCACCGTAGATGGTCACCGATGATGTGGATATTGCGTCAGCCTCTGCGCGATTGCTCAGGGCTCTGCTCGCAAATTAGTGGCAAGCACCAATCCGCTTACACCTTCAGCGAGTTCTTACCACGAACTCGCATGCAAGGAAACTGAATGATTAATTTTAGCTAGCTTCAAAATCTGGCATGGATCGATAAGAGTCAAATACCGTTGCTGAAAATACTTTTGCTGGTACCTTTCCCACCTCTATCTGCAGCCCACTGGGAGCCAGGTCAGAGATCTAGCTAGACATCGAAGCTGAAAACAAAATGCTAGCAAGTCGCCAGTGTATTTCCAACAGCGATTCACAACAATCCTGCATCATGTTGCTGGCATTTGCATGCTTTAGCAAGCATTTCCCCGGCATTGACTGCAGATATGATCGTGCTAGCAAAAAACTTTGCACACCAACCTAGTTGTTGTGCTCGATTGGCATCTAAACGCGTGCGACGGAGTGATTTTCTAAATTCCAAATCAATTGATATCCGAACACCATAAACGGGGCGGCGTAGCCCAACTCACTGAATGAATCGCTGCATCGCGGATGATTGCATTTCAGGCAACAGTCACAACAGGTCATTTCCTTATGCTCAAGCTGCTAACAACGCTCGGTCTGAGTGCTAGCATATGCACCTGTTTCGTTGGCTGTCAATTCCAGCGTGCCAGGGGCTTTCGATTTCATTCAGCGCGAACAACATCGACAGTTGCGACAACTCAGTTAACGCAAGCCGATGCCACACCCAGTTGCAATATGCCTTATTATCTCGAAGAGGCATCGCCAACTGACTTTGACGAACGGACGATTACACCAGACAGGCTGCGACATATGTCGCTTCAAGAGTGCCTCTCGCATGGATTGGGTTCGTCGAGAATCATGCGCGACTTGGGTGTTACAGTAGTCCGCTCACCCCAGTCGATAATTTCGAATCTCGATCCAGCCATAGCGTTTACGGACCCTCGCATCGGTGAACAAGCAGCGCTGAGCGCCTTTGACGCGAACTTAGTCGCGTCGACGTTCTACGACAGCAACGATCGCCGATTGAATAACGAATTCATCGGCCGCAATGGGTTCTTTGAACAAGACTTGAACACGACCCAGATTGGCATCTCGAAACGCGCCGCGACAGGCGGACTGTTTACAATACGCGATGTCACTATTTACGACCGCAACAATCAGACGTCGAATACTTTCCTACCGTTGTCATGGGAGAGTTACATCGAAGCGCAAGTTCGCCAACCGTTGTTGCAGGGCGCCGGTGTGCAATTCAACACAATCGCTGGTCCGGGCGCAACGCCAGGCCAGTTGAATGGTGTCTTGCTGGCTCGCGTGCGTACAGACACGAATCTAATTGACTTCGAAAAGTCGGTGCGAGACTACGTGGCTGAGATCGAGAATGCGTATTGGGACCTCTACTACGCCTATCGCGATTTGGAAGCGCGCATCGCCGTACGCGATATCGCGGAAGAAACGCTAGCCAGCCTAGCCAATGCCGATACATCCATTGGCAAGCGCGCACAGGCTCAGGAGCAAGTCGATCGACTTCAGTCTGAAGTGATCGACTCTCTGAACGGTCGTGCGATCGATGGTACTCGTACTAATAACGGCAGCACCGGTGGAACTTTCCGCGGGACTGGTGGCGTTCGCGTCAGCGAGCGCAAGCTCAGGTCGCTGATCGGTTTGCCGATTAACGATGGATTGCTGGTCAGTCCGACCGACACGCCCAGCGTCGCCAAAGTCGTGTTTGATTGGCACAGCTCAATTCAGCAAGCACTCACTTGCCGCGAGGAACTTCGCCGACAACGCTGGGTGATCAAACAGCGCGAACTGGAATTGATCGCCAACCGGAATTTCCTCAAGCCCCAGTTAGACATGGTCAGCCAGTACCGCATGCGTGGCTTTGGCAGAAACCTATACGGCTCTGCTTCGGCAACCGACAGCCTGTTCGGCAACGAGTTTCAAGAATGGCAGTTGGGAGTGGAATATCAAGCTCCGGTTGGATTTCGGCGAGCCCACGCAGCCGTTCGCAATTCAGAGTTGCTGCTGGTTCGCGAATCAGAAATCCTGCGCGAACAAGAGCGAGGTATTCATCTAGGATTGAGTAACGCCATCAACGAAGCCAATCGCGCGTATGAAAATCTGATGCTTCAGGAAAAGCGACTGCAGAGCATTGTCACACAGTTGAACGCTATCGATGCGAAAGAGTCGGCGGGCGAGAAAGCCGAATTAGATGTTCGCTTGGAAACGCATCGACGATTGCTGGACGCCCGTTTGCGATACCATCAAGCTGAAGTAGAGTACACCCTGTCATTGAGAAACATCAATGTCGAAAAAGGAACTCTGCTGAAGTACTGCAACGTATGGCTAAACGAAGCTCTTGGGCATATGGATCCGGCGGTCCAGTACTTCGCCCAAGCACGCTCCCAATAGCAAACAACCGCGAGAGAAAAATCGATCGTGAGATTTGAGATCTGGCCTTTGAGATCTAAAATCTCCTCTGACCACTCACTCAAACCCCATCTCTTTGAGCACGGACTCTAAGGAATCTCTAGCGAATACGATCACTTGGCGATCGCGCGCCGGGCAAATAAAGCCGCTGATCCAAGTTCCCATGAAGCGCGCCAGCGTTTCAGGATTCATTGACTGGCACATTGGCAAAAATTGCGATGGCCAACACCAACCTAGAAATCCACTCTCTTCTGAAAAATTGGGGACACCGCGCGTTGTCAGTTCCTGCAATGCCGCCGTTTCATTCATTACATTGCGCTCTAGCAATACGATTATCAGGCCATCATTGATGGACAGCCGATGTGCGATCGTGGCATCGATTCGGTCCAACCAGTCGTTGGTGCTGACGATAACCGGCAGAAAATCTCCTTTGTCCGGAATCGATTGGAACAGTGGAGTGGCAGTTAATCTATCCGGCAGCCCAACACCAATTTTGCGAAAGTGAGCAACAACCTGAGCGTGGATATGTGGCTGTCGGCCAAGTTTTTCGATGATCTCCTGGATGCCACCTCGCAAAGTAAGCGATAGTCGCATCATGCGCCCGGAACTGGGGATGGGCGCGCTGGAGGAAACTGCAATTGGAGATCGCTGCGAACTGAGTTTGACGTCGAGGCGAGAATAGTCGACCGGCGGCAAGTCACTGGACTCGAACGGATTTATCGGTTTGGCTTGGTTTACATTGCTAAGCGCCTGCTCTTTGAGCGGACGAATTGGTGGAATATATCTACTGCTGTCGCTGATCGGCGATAGATTCGATTGCTCGAACAGAGGTTGTGGGTGAACTTCGGGCGTTGATGGACGTAAATGGCGAGCCTGATTGTCATCGTTCCAAGCTGAATCCGTGGGTACCGGTAACGGTTCGTCCCAACTTACCAGAAATTCCGTTTTTCCCGCTCGAATGATGTCGCCTGGGTTCAGCCGATGTTGGTCAACGGGTTGTCGGTTGACCATCGTCTTGTTTTTACTGCCATAGTCCTGGACTTCGGCATATTCGCCGAAATGCTCGACGCCGAAATGCTTGCCAGACATAAAGTTATCTTCGATAACTGTATCAGATTTGGCTGTTCGTCCAAACGACAATCGATGATCTGGTTCGACGATGAAGCGTCGCCCAACTCCAGCTCCTTCCGTTATCGTAATGATCAAATTTCTACGGCTCATTACAATCGCAAAATCACCAGAGATCTGGGAAGCAAGGTTTAATTGATGTCCCCGTCCAGGAAATCCGAATTTTCTCGTAGGGTAAATTAATCGAATACGCGTTCGTAGGTCTAGCAGTAGGGATCGCGTGGAGCCCAACCGTTAGACTAGGCACACCCAGTATAAACCCCACCTCAGCCACCTGCCGATCGCGCGCCTGGAATCATAGTATAGCTGCGCGATTCGTGCACATTCGATTATTCGATCTCGTTCCTGGGCGAAATCTAGTGGGCAATTTGTCCTATGTCCAAGCCGGCAAGAACGCCAAAACGAAACTATTGATTTTCGAGTTCTGCTACTTTTTCGTGGTGTCAGCGTCGATTTTCCTTAAACTCAATCAACCAATCTCGCAAAAGTAGAGTGTTTTACTGGTCCTTGCAACCGTTTACTGATCGTGTCGCTTGAAATCGCCGTGGCGAGTTCCGCAAACACAATATCCAGTGCAGCCAGATACTTCGCGACGTGACGCGGTTCATGGGCGAGTGTCATCGAACAACTGCTGCCAGCCAGAAAGCCATGTTCCAGCATGAGCGTAGTTAATAGAGTTAACAGTTCTGCGTTCTGACGGTGCATAAAAGAAAAACTGCACGATGCTGGACGTCCGCTAATTGTAATCGCCAGCCCATGTTTTGCGGCCAATTCTTTCCAGCCGCGCATTACTTCAGCACCCAAGCGAGCCAGATGGCCCGGGACGTCGATTCGCCGCATCTTGTTAATTGCAGCGACCGCTGCGGCCGGACCAATACCTTCGGTCCAAAACGTGCTCGATATGAAAGACTGTTGGCACGCTTGCATAATCGCCGCGCGACCGATGATCGCTGCCATCGCAAATCCGTTGCTCATCGCTTTGGCAAACACAGCAATGTCCGGATCGACACCTAACAGTCGATGGGCACCTCCCAAACATAATCTCCAGCCGCTGGATATCTCGTCGAAGATCAGGGGAATTGACCATCGCGTTGCCCGCTGGCGAATACCCTGCAGAAACCCATCGGCGGGATCGATACCGCGAGTTGGTTCCATAACAATGGCCGCCAACTCGCCACCACTACCGTCCAAAATGCGGTCGAGTTCGTCGATGTGGTTGTACCTAAAGGTTGCTACAGTGCCTGCCAATCCACGAGGAACGCCGCTAGGCTCGAGACCGGGTAACAAGTGTCCATCCAGTTGACGCACGGAACCCGACTGAACGATTTCTGGTGTTGAGCATTCTAAACCCGAGCCCAAATTGGCAGCCAAATACCAATCGTGCCAGCCATGGTAACCACACACCGCCAACTTGGTTCGCCCCGTATGTGCGCGAGCAATGCGGACCGCGATTGCCATGGCTTCACCGCCGGAACGGCAGAACCTCGCCTGTTCCGCCCACGGATGTATGTCAATTAGCAGTTTCGCAAGCTCCACTTCGTCTGCCGTTTGTTGAGTTGCCATTGCGCCGAGGTGCACTCGCCGAATCACCGCTGCGTTGACATCCGGATCAGCGAAGCCAAGAATGCACGAGAGAATTCCGCAATGCGACATGTCGATATACCGTTTGCCATCGGTATCCACAACTTCGCAACCAATCGCCTGTTCGTAGTAGGCCGGCCACTTGTCCGGTGCAAACATTTCCGGGCGTTTCGACAAGAGCTGAGTACCGCCGGGTATCAATGTCTTGGCACGACGATACAGTTGTTGAACATTCTCGTGCCCCGACGAATCCAATCTCGCCGACTGCTGCTCAACTGACTCAGGGGTTTTACGACCCAGCCCAAGCAATTGGCGAATGTTGTGGCCAAAAATATTCTCGATGTCGCGATCGACGAGTTTCATACTGCGGCACGCTTGCTGTAGCGCCAGCAACGACTCGATACCGATCAATTCGGGCTTGGCGTGCAGCCATCCATCCCACTGCGAGTTGAAATCGTAGATCCAGTAAAATCCATCACCGATCGCGATGCTGCGCCCACGCATTTCGGAAACTGGATAATCGCTGCCGTACATTAATCTGGTTGTCCCAAACGTTTGAATGATCGCTTCGAAGGCAGCCGATTCGCAAACAGCCGAAGTATCGAACCATACGTTTTCCAGTCCACGTAGCGAGTCGATCGAGTCGACGGTATGTCGCGCATTGAAACCGCGCGCCGCATGCGCCAAAATCAACTTCGCACCGGGATAACGTTGGCAATGATCGCGAATGTAAATTTGATTCCTGGGGTCCGCCAGGGCTCGACTTAGTACCATGTGCATCATGATCGCCAGCCCGTGACGATCGGCCATTTCCCAAGCCCAATCGGGAAGAAACTCGCCCTGCTCGGAATAGAACGTGTCGGTTCGAGCGGCAAACACATGGTAGACTTTGAATCCCAAGAAGCCGTGAGCGCGCAATTGGGATTCGACCATTGATGGATCGTCGTTAGGGCGAATGACCATCAAGCCTCTGCTGCCATGTTTGTGCTTTAGCGCTGCGCCGAGAAACTCGTTCGCCGCCTGGCAGTCGAGTTGCCTGACTGGGAACGGAAAGTAAAGCCCGTCCTTGACCACCAAATCACCCATCCATTGGCTCATGGATTGAACTAGAGCGTCGTGGTCGATCTCGGGCCTGCCAGTAAAGTCCTCCATCGTTGCTTGGGGACACACGTGGCGCAAATCGTACAAGTGCGCGTGCGCATCGAAAGAGTTTGGTGGCACGAAGCCGCGCAGAAACTTATCAAACAGCTCCTTATCGGCTGCTCCATAGGTGACTCCGTGAACGTCTGCACCGCGGAGGACCGGAAATTTCTTCAAGGTGTCTTCGCGACGAGTATTCCCAGCTTCGGTTGGCATCCTTGGTGATCCTTTATCAGTTTGTGATTGTTTGGCGCTGTCTTTAAAGGGCGAACTCTTCTTAGTTTTCCGCATCAGCTTAGCGACATTACAGCGTGTTCACAAAGGGTTCGTGGTCATAGAATCGATTGCCGCCGTCGCGTAGGCGGGTCCCGATTTGCTTGACGCGTACATTGGCGAGATATTTTGAGGTGATAGATTCGCCAAAACCGCTGTACTAGATTTCGACTCTCTTCATGGGCGGCTGTTACCAGAGTTTATCAATCGGACTCTAAGGCATCGCCATGAATCGACGGTCGCTTTTTTGCCGGCAGCTCGTATTCGCACCGCTGCTGGCGTGTGTCTGCTTTACCGGTTGCAATGATATGAAAGTAGCACCAATTTCTGGCGTGGTCACGCTGGACGGTGCCCCTTTAGGCGCAATACCGTTCAACGAACGTGGGATAAGCTTCCAGCTTGTCAATATCTTGTGCAAGCAATGGCGAAACTCCGCTACAGGTTGACAAGCTGGAAGATTATCCCACGTTCGATGAACGGTATTGCCTTTAGGCGAGCGGCAGATGGGAATTTACCAAGGCCTAAGCGAATACAAGCCCCATGCGCAAGCGAGTGCGTCAATCCTGGCATACACTCGCTTGCGCTTCGGGCTTGTATTGGTAAGAAACTACCTGCCGCTCGCCTTAACACGAGCGTTAGTGATGTTCGAGCCGAAAGTGGGTGGCCGCCTGTCCTACGGAGTGACTGACGCGAAAGGTTTTTATTCTTTGGAATATTCCATGGAACAGATGGGCGCTGAGGTGGGAGTCTGCGAGGTCTCCGTAAAGACCGGTGCCCGTGCGGACGATGCAGGCAATCCCGCTGTGCCAGAGAAAGTCCCCGCCAAGTACTTCAAACAGAAAATCGAAGTCGAAGTCGCCAAGAAATCGAACACCATCGATATTGCACTGAGCAGCAAGTAGGTGCAAAAACCTGTTTACCAATGGCGAAGTATAATGATTTCTATGTAATTTCCCGCTGTTACGCATATTTCACGAAGTCGTCATCTTCCGTCTTCAGAAATCTCACTAAATAGATATAGGCTTGAAATGTCACAATTCTCGTCGGCGAAGCAGATGTTCGGATTGGCACCATTTTCGTTGATTTTTGCTCTTTCGTTGATGATCACACTTCATTGGAATCCGCGACATGCGTGGGCCAACGTCGTGTTCACAAATCGCGCAGCGTGGGAAGCATCTCTCACGGGAAAGACCATTCAAACTGAAACGTTTAATCAATTTACCGGCTTCACATATGAAACCGGCGTCGGTAAAGCGTTTCAATTCCCCTCGGGAGTCACAAATATTGGAAAGCTAAGTTTTGATGTAGACAGACCAAGTGGAAATCTAATTGTAGAGGGAACGTTTTTCAGTTCTGTAGATAGCACCACGTTTTGGCGCATTGAAACATCGACCCAAAATGGATCTACACCACCCGTCACCCCTGCCCTCGTTTTCTCGCAAGATATCTACGCGTTTGGCGCTGACTGGAATTTCGCCTTTGCCCCACGATCGAAAATGATTGTTGCAGGTAATACCTTTCTTTTCAGCGACAACTTAAATGCGGGAAAGAGTTTTTTCGGAGTTTCGAGTTCGACGCCTTTCCGCCGCGTTGAATTTGATGTAGTTTCGCCATTCAATGACCTATTCCACGCGGACAACATCTCGTTCGCTCAAAGTGTTCCAGAACCGTCATCAATGACCTTCATACTTGTTTTTTTGGCAAACGCACTATTTATGCGCAGTAGGATTTCAATCGGGTCGATCAAGCGACGATTCGGCGCCGTCATAGTTTGACTTGCTAGCTAAACTAGACGCGATATCTCGGACTCCTTTCCGTTGACTTACGGATCACGGAAAGAGTCGCTCTAAAAACAACCGCCCGCATTAGACCAGTTCCCAGCAGTTAAGCGGGACCTTTGGAAAAAAAATGCTCCCGGAAGTGAACGAGTCCCAGGGGGGCGGAGGACTGCGCGCTACGGTTCCGGGAGCGGAAATCGATTTTTAATTGGTCGATCGAACATCCTGTTCAATCGAACCGTTGGATGACCTGTACTGAGGGAAGACTACCTGATCTTGGCATCCATGCACAAGAGGAATTTCTTTAGCCGCGATGAACTTCTTGCGAAGCAATCTATGCGAGCTACACCCACGGGTACTTGTCAGTTGCTTGCGATCACCAGTTCGGTTTTCGCTTGCGACTGAGCGGAGAATAGGGACTCGCAGACGACGGCGTCAAGGGATGTTTTTCGAGAACTGGCAGAACCGGGTATAGGATATGGCTGGCCGATGGAAAATGTGGGATTCGGCCGGTTTGCTGCGTGCGAGCTCTTATTAGCTTTCATAAAATTCGATTGGCCAGACCAATCTCAAAACCTCACGCCTCACGCTATTCCTCTGCCTTCATTCCTTTGCCAACGAACGCCAATCCCGTCGCGTCATCATATCTACCGTCACCGTCACCCATTTCTCGGTAAATAATCACGTTGCGAGAATTACGCGGTTCGTAGCGAGTTTACTATCGACATTCGGGCTGTCTGAATGGCTGGCGGAAGTCCGGCGACTAGGCCGACGCACAATGAAGTTCCAAGACTGGAAAGGCCTAACCATAGGGATGGCTTGAACGCGATCGTCGCGCCTTCTGCCCCTATGGCGAATCCTCCGAATTGGAGTGCAATTAATGCGAATCCCGAACCAATGCCGCCGCCAACCAAACATAGCAGAACGCTTTCGGCTAATACCAACCGCAGGGTGCCCAGTGGGCGGACACCAATCGTTTGCAAGACGGCATATTCCTGCATGCGGTCTTGTACCGACATGATGGTTGTCGTCGCAACCAAAGAGAGAACGAGTCCCACGCAAGCGTAGCCTAGCCAATGAGCGAAACCAATCAAATCAACGAGGTCAGATAGCGTACTTGCTTGAAAGGCTCCTTTACGTCGCGTCTTGGTGGCCACGGAACTCGCCCGTAGCTGCACATCGATTTCCGTAGCTACGCGATCGGCATCAGCGCTCGGTTGAAGTAATACTTCATGCTGCGTGACTAATCCCACAGACTCGTTGCGTTGCGAGTTTTGCAAAAATGCCAAATGGGTGTAGATGAGATTTTCTTCGGATGGCACTTCCGACTGAAAGACTCCTGCAATTCTTACCGAGATGTCACCGATAGTAAATTGGTCACCGACCTTCAGCCCTCGTCGCATGGCAATGTTACGCCCGATGACGGCCGCATCGCGCTGGGTTTCAAATTGACTCCAGCTACCGCTGGCAAGCTTGACCGGTCGCATCGACTGAATTTTCTTCGGATCAGCACCATTGAAAACTACAATATCCAAGCTAGCTCGACAGTTGTTGGTCCAAACTTGGATTGGCAACACATCCTTAACACCGGCAATCTTTCCAATTTTGACCGCGTAATCCTCAGGCAGTCTGCTGGTCGTAGGACAGAAGCGATTCTCTTGAAATACGATCAGACGGCGGTCTGCGTCAGCGCCAGAAGTAAGTCGATAGAGTCCCTCTTGAACAGAGCCCACGATGCAATAAACAAAAATAGCCACTGCAGCACCCGTAACGGTAAGCAATGAACGCGTTCGATGCCGGATCAGTGTTTTGAGGACGTAATTGAACATGAGTGAAGATGTCGCCTTACTATTGTCTCTCAACTCTCAACTCTTCCACCAGCTTCCCGCGGTCCAAATAGAGTTGCCTTGTCGCGATCGTAGCCACGTGGGCGTCGTGTGTAACCATTAGCAGCGTGATATTCAGTTCTTGGTTAAGCCGTTTCAAAAGTGATTGAACCTGCAGACTTGTTTCTGCATCGAGGCTACCCGTCGGTTCGTCGGCGACAACGACAGTTGGATGCGAGACAATGGCGCGCGCGATGCCTACACGTTGCTCTTGTCCGCCAGAGAGTTGCCGGGGATAGTGGCCCGCTCGATCGCTTAGTCCAACGGCTTCGAGTGCGAGTTCGACTCGAGCCCGGCGCTCACCGGCGGAGAGTTTCAACAGCAAGGTCGGTAGCTCGACGTTTTCATAGGCAGTCAACACGGGCACCAGGTTATGTGTTTGAAAAATATAGCCTAGATTCGCTGCACGCCAGTCAGCGAGTTGACCTCGCGATAAACTCGTAATCTCTTGGCTGTTAACGCGAATGACTCCAGAGTCCACGTGATCAATTCCGCTAACGACGTTCAGCAAGGTACTTTTTCCGGAACCGCTTGGCCCCATAAGCGATACGAACTCTCCTTGGCGAACGTCGAGATCGACATTGTGCAGCGGAGTAATGGTTTCGTCGCCCTTGCGAAAGCTCTTCGTGACATTGCGGAGTTCGAGAATGTTCATTGGTTGAGGGTTCAGGGTTGAGGGTCAGGAGTTCTCTCTTGCGACACTAAGCATCGACAGGTTTTTTATTGTCGTCTTTCGCTCCGCGAAAGAATGATGTAACGCTACTTTCGCGGAGCGAAAGGCGACACTCATTGTTCGCCCGACACTAAGGCGAGCGGCAGATAGTTTTTTACCAATACAAGCCCCGAAGCGCAAGCGAGTGTATGCCAGGATTGACGCACTCGCTTGCGCTTCGGGCTTGCATTCGCATAGGCCTTGGTAAATTCCCATCTGCCGCTCGCCTAAACTCTCAACTACTTGCCTAAAGTTTGGTCTTCGCCGAGGATTTTTAGAGGCTTGCCAGCGGACAACGTCTCACGCCCTTGGACGATTAGTTTATCGGTTGGAGTAAGTCCGCTGGTTACTTCACGCAGTACACCGGAACTGCCTTGGGCAAGGGATATCTCACGGCGAATGGCTCGCAGGTCGGGACTCACAATCCAAACGAACGATCCAGATTCATCCGCGCCGATCAATTGTTGAGGAATGGAGATCCTCGCGAGATTGCTTGCAGTGGTAGGATCCGGCTTTTGCTTGGGAGCAAGAAAGGTCGTCGTGACTAGCATTTCTGGGCAAATGCTCTCGGGCGGGTCGATCAACTCTACTTTGACCTCAAGCGTGTTCTTCTGGATGTTCGCACTGCTCGTCGATTGGAGAATTCGGCCTTGAATCGTATCTTTGGTCGAAGCTGTTTGAATATCTACTTTGCCGCCAATCTGAATTTTTGGGACATCTTCCAGGCGGACGTCAGCGCGAACTTGCAGCCGCGATGGGTCATACATCTGTGCAACCGTGCTGGTGTTTTGGCCTGCCGCAGTTTCCAGCCCCATTAACCGCGTTCCTCTCGAAACGAGTAGGCGAAGAATACGCCCACGCATGGGCGATTTGACCACCGTGCGACTCAAATTCAATTCGGCTTGCTCCACCTGAACTTTCGCATCGACCACGGTCGCCTCCGCGGATTGTACTTTCGCTTTCGCTTCCTCGGATTGCCGATGTTCTTCAACCAGCAATTTGAGCTGTGTCTCAACGCCGCTCACTTTCTGAATGAGTGCATCAACTTCCTTTTGTAAAAACGGTTGTCGATCGAGCAACTCCTTCAGCGTTGCGTTGGCAGTGACATACTCATTCTCTGCTTGTTGGACCTGTCGAACGGTAAGCCCTCCGTGTGCCGCCCGTTTACCCCTTAGATTTATTTTGGCAAAACCTTCGGCTGACCGTGCCGCCTCGATCAAGAAAGGAAGTCTTGCAAGTTCAGTGCGAGACTTCGCGAGCATACCGTTGGCTTCGGCCAAGATAACTTGCAAATGTACCGGTTGCTCGAGTCTCGCTTTCGCCGCCTTAAGTTCCGCTTCGGCGCGAGCCAATTCACCTTCGCGCAGCGAAAGATTTGCTTGAGCTTGGCGCAGAAGCAATTCGGCATCCTGTGAAATTAGTTTGGCAATCGGTTCGTCGCGATCGACCAATTGCCCCTCAACAACAAGCAGCTCATCGACTACACCCGCCGTCAGCGCTGCGACGCTGACGGCTTGTGGTCGAGGCTCGACCCAACCGGCTGCTTGAAACAAGGGTGCGTCGGTTTGAGTCGCTTGAGTCTCCATGACAAAGACAGGCATCACGGTTATCGATTGGCGTGGCAAGAACTGCCTTCCGGCTGTCACCATCAGTAAACACAGAAAGCCGCCGACAATCGCACCTGGGATGACATACCGCGTAAACCAAGATCGACGCACCTGGCCTGCGGTTTTGGTCGGAGGTGACTGTGTCGGTCGTTGCAGTCTCGTCAGATCGAGTCTAGTTTCGGTGGTCATGGCCAGCGATCTTTTTGGCTATTGGCTTTTCTCAACGAATAGCTTTGTTGCATGAATCGCCAGATTTCCTTGTTCGTCCCGCTTGGCTGTACCTTGCACGGTTACCTTGGCGAGTTCCTTGACGTTAAGCAGTTTTCGAGCATCCGACAGGATGGTCTCGCCACTCACGTCGACCACTTTGACGGTAGCGATGTTGTCCTTGACCGCGTCGGTTTGGCAGCAATAGTCCCATGGTGTTGGGCATCCTTCGCTAGCAGCGCAGTAGGGAACTTTTAGATCGACTATCGTGAATGCGGCCATTCCATCGACAAATGGCTCAGACGATCCGCCGATCAGTCCGACCAGCGTCACTTCGTCATCGTGCTTGACTTGCTTGCGAGCTTCACCGACCGGCAAGGCGCCCGCTGGTTCGGCGGTCAACACGTAGTCGGCTCCTGCGGAAGGTGCACTGGTGGTCGTGGTATTCGATGTGGAACAACCGACCGCAGCCAAAATTACTCCGAACGAAAACGTTGCAATCCAAACTCTCATGACTCGTTCCTAACTATTTGGGAATATCGAAAAAACAACCAACCAACACATCTAATTTTCGCCAGCCGTTGAGCGTTTGCTCACTGGTTATCGTAGACCCAACCTGGCGCTAGCGCGTCGCGAGTGTTAGATCTAACTTCAATACATCGATCCACTCCTTTCAGATTGCCTTGAGACTCACTGCCACATCGGCGCGAAGTGCCTTGAGCGCTGGTGGTATTGCACCGAGGCAACCGATCAATACGCCTACGCCACTCGAAATGAGAATTCCGACTGCGTCAATGCTTAGTGTGAATGCACCCATGGTGAATCGAATCGCGATTCCATTAACTAACCACAGTCCAACTATGCCAGCCAAAACGGCTGCGGCACATGACAACAACAGCCCTTCTTGCACTAGACTCAAAAGAATGGCTCGTCGCCGAAATCCGATAGCTTGCAGGGTAGCGATCTCTCGCACGCGTCCGGCAACTGCTCCGTACATCATGTTGAGACCAGCGAAAATGCCCGAGCTGCTTACCAAGAGTACGACGAACCATGCCAGCCAACGTACCGGTCCGTAATGCTGCTGCAATGATTCATAGTACGCCGTCTCCGCGCTGGCACGTAGTTCGAGATCCGTTCTTTGTTTGCAAAACAATTGAACTTCACCGATCGATGCGTTGGGGTTCATGCGCAGCGCAACCAAACTGATGTCTTGGCGTTTCGTGGCGGTTTGAAAGTCCGCGAGATTGCACCAGATCTCGGATTCAAATGCGGATCCCTTCGCTTCGAACTGACCACTAATTTTCCATGCTTGACCTTCGAATTCGATTGACTGGCCAGGTAATAATTTCATCGCTTCAACCCCAATCTTCGGTCCAACTAATCGACCAATCAAAACTTCTCCTCGACTTGGCCAATCCCCTTCGACAATTTGTACGTTGTTACGAACGAGAGGGGCATTTCGTGTGATTCCTCGAACCAACCCAAGGCCATTGATCAACTCGCCGACGAGAACGCGGGTTCCAAGGTACAATTCTGGGGATACATGAGCGACTCCGTAACGATTCCAAATCGTACCCAGACTAGCCGTGATAAGCGCAGGCGTGCTGGCAGAGATTGATGAGTTTTCGATATTCTCTTCAGAGTTAACAGAGTAGATTAATGCCACATTACGGTCGCCGCTGACTACCAATGATCGCTCCAGTCCGCGTATGAAGCCGACAACAACCAGAATCAGCAATACAACTGTGAACAAAGCCAAAAACGTAAGCAGCGTCCGAATCGGACGACGCGCAAGGTTTCGAACTCCGTAGTCCCAAGGAAGCATGACGTGGTCGAATACAGCAAGTTGTAGTTGAGATGCAATTACGTAGACAAAACAACTCTACGAAGTCACTTGAATGCGATAGCTGGAAAAAAATCAGGCTATCAAATAAGAAGCACGCAATAATTGCGCAGCAACACTCGACCAAAGGGTGGAGGAGACTCCATAGAGAAGTCATTCGAGATTGGTGCTTTCAGAGTAGCCCAATCCGCTACCTCATCTAAGCAGCAGTCTTCGCACCATTGGTACAAATCCCAATCGGTGACGATTTCCTTGGCAATGAGCAATGTGCCTGAACAAAAACAATCCGGGCAACTCGAAGGCACGGCTGGCCGTTCGGGTTGGGGACGATGTTCAACATCCTTCGACGCCACTTCATGCGGACAACACGGACATGCCGATTCCGTGACAGTGCCGCATTCATTCGCCGCTGCATGCGCGCACTTCGATGCACACAGTGCCGGGCATACCAGCACTTGAAAGCACATCAAAATCGCAAGCAGTCTTGAAAACAAAGTCGATCTCCTATGCTTCTAAGGTACTTGTCCGTGAATATTCAGTCAATCTCTTTGACCGTTGTCCGCGTGGCGGACAACGGACAAAAAACGCGGTAAGTCAAAGGGACTTTACGGCAATTGGTTCCAATAAACTTTCGCATTGTGAGTTGCTCGACCGACTGCAATCAAATCATTGTCGCCGTCACCATCCAAGTCGGCCGCTGCCAAATCCTCAATGGCAACAGCGCCGGGATCGACCAATGTGCGATTCCATTTTCCGTTCGCGGGGTCGACTGGATCGTAAATACGAACTCCGCGACGATGCTCGGCGGACTTGTCATCTCGAACGCCGATGATTAGCTCCTGATCCGGGTCCGAATCGAGATTCGCGCACGCAACCGCGTGTCCCCAAGCAAGTTCCTGATCTAGAATCCACCGCGGCCACAGCTCCGAACTGGCCAACCAGACTTTTGGAGCGACATACACGACGATTTTGTCTCCGTGCCATGGTTCCACCGTCGCCAAATAATCTCGTTCACCACTCAGTCGCCCGTGCCGAATTTCACTTGCACCCCGCGCGGGCGCTGTTTGGTCCTGTCCCGCCCCAATTCGACGCAATTCAAACGCTTGACCATCGCGACTTGGGCGAATCCACGTTGCCCCTTCGTAACTGGCTGCAACGATATCTTTGCGTCCGTCTTGATCTAAATCGGTCTCTTCGAAATTGTGCATCACGTGCAATTGATCGGTGATGACTCGCGTCGACCAAGTTCCGCTTGCGGGCTGATCTGCAGGAGTAAGAGCCAGCAAGCGCACGCCAACGTTGTCAAATCCTGGCCCCTTCGAATCCTTGCCCTTGAGTGGCCCGACGACCAGTTCAGGTTTTCCGGTTCCCCGCAAATCGATCCAGTTCATCCGATGCGTTGTGGGTTCGGTCGTCAATGGTCGGTAAATCCAAGGTCCCGATTGCGTGTGCTCCAGCCAGCCGACGGTGCCGCCCGAGGACGAATTATTGGGCTGCCAATCAGCTCCAAGTGCCAAATCGATTCTCCCATCGCCATTCACGTCGTGCGGCGCAAAGCAAACATTGTCGAACTTGGCGTCAGGTGTTTCATAGATGACATGTGTCTTCCAGGTCGGATTCTCCAGCCATATCACTCGCTTGCTATCAACGATCGCGATATCGAGTTTACCGTCCGCATTGATATCGATAGCTCGCACGGCATAACCCACTTGCAGCGTTACCGGTAATTCTTGAGCTTCGAATTTTGGAGACTCAGCACTCGGTAGAATTCGCGCACTCCTATCGATGATCAAGCTGGTCGACATGCACAATAATAACAAGCATGGAGCACGAAACAGCATAGTAGGAACTTCCGAAATACGTTGAGGGAGAAGAAAGAAGCAGACGACGATTCTAGGCCACCGATTTCAGTTTTTGCTCGGCTCGAACAACCCACGATGATGTTCGCTGAGAGCTTTTAATCGCGGCAAGTCCTCGGCCAGAATATATCGCTGTGCCACCAACTGATGTGCCACGGCCATGAATTGTTGTTGGTAATCGGCAAATCCTGTATATCGCTCCAACAGCGCAGGGCGTGGATCGGCATGTTTGCGGCGATCTTCTTCAGTTCTCGCAAATGGAATGTAACTCCCTTGCAAGCCCAGTAATTCGCCTGGCGCGCCGATGCGGTCGCTGCGCATGTTCCAACTCGTATACGTAGCTATAGCAGCGACAACGGCTGGCAGATTTAATGTCCCGCGCTCGTTGCCATCGGAGGAGTAGGCCGGTACGCGCACTGTGTAGTCTTCCTTGATGATCGGTGGCTCAATGGAAGCAATTTTCCTAGCTGCCCACAGCGGGCCGCGGTCCAATACATGCGGTTGCTGGACGACCGTCGGGTATCGAACGCCAGGGATCGTTGGCCAGCCACTTTGTGTCGCCTTCCAGCCCACCAGAGTTCCTTGGTCGATACGCGGGTAAACGCTTGGCGGTGGCTCGACACCGTCGCGAATCCACGCATCCATGGCCATCACCAACGCTCGCATGAATGGTTTGTAGTCAGCCGGGTTTGTCGATTGTTGACCGTTTCCTCCACTGGTTGGCAATCCGTTTCCAGTTCCGTGCTGAGTTCCGCCGAACGTGTACAGTCGAACCTCGGCTGGAATACCTGCGTCGGATTTGCTCAGTGGGTCGGTATGAACCAGCGATCCACTACGGTGCCAATACTCACTGGACGATTGCGTATGAAATACTTTCGGTGTGGTGTTATTCTCTCGCGCGCGACGCAGGATTCCATCGGTTCGGTTCTGGTACGGATCGTACGAGTCCCCATAAGTAAATGGAAAATAGTCCGCAGGAAACAAATGCTCGTCGTGTTGACCATTGGTCCGAGTCGGCGATGCAAAGCGATGATTGAACGATCCCAGAGCGCCGCCGGCAACGTGGGGAATCACTCCATCAAATACTTTGCGGCCTTGCTCATCGGCATTAAATCCTTCGTACACGAACTGGCGCAACAACCTACCACTTTGCGACGTGCCGAATCCGATGGCTCTGGCAGTCAACTGTTTTCCGCTGGACTCGCGCAGTGGATTTGCTGGAGTGCTATCGTGTTTCAAGAATGAAATCAAGTCGCGAATTCCAGCCATGCCAGCTCCCTGGACGATGGCTCCTTCCGCTTCGTACACAATTTCGTAAATCCATCCGGGCGTGAACCCTTGGGGCAATTCCAGTTCGACCAGTGGCAAAAGCTGTTTTTTTCCAGCCTGAGCAACATCGGTAACAACTAACTGCCACTGGTCGCGCGGCACGATCGTGCGCGTATCCGATTCGCGCTCACGCACGGTCAGCGTAGCCTCGGCCATGGCTCGTTTCGAAGGTCGATAGCTGCCCATGTTCGGCCGATCCGAAACACTCGTCCGTGTCGTTGCTGCATCGACCACGATTTCGTTGCGCACAATACCATACACCGGTTGTCCGTTCTCACGAGCTTCCGGAGCAACCAAGGTCAACCTGTTCTCGCCCGCATGCACCTCAGCAATCCAGCCGCTGGCGACGAAAACAAATCCTTGTCGCAATAGAAAGTGTTCTGCATCACCATCGATAATGCGCCCAGCCGTAGGATTTCCACGGTTGTTTACGTCGTAGAAGATCGCGCCGTTTGCCTGGCTTCGATCGACAGGTAAGGTCATTTCAACGTCGGCTGAAAACTCGACTTTCCCCGACGCGCCAAGTGGCGCCAGTTCTAAATCGACAATCGCACGATTAGCAGCCAACTTAGGGTCAATTGCAAATGTCGCGGTGCCTCTCAGAACTTCGAAAGCTCCCCGATTGCCAATTGTTTTGCCCTCCGCGAATGGGACTCTGGAATGAATGTTCAGATCGATGACTTCGCCGTGCAATCGTGAGCACGCAAATATACAAATCGCAGCAAGCACATTCGTTTTCGATCGATGATACATAGGTAATCCTCAAGGATAAACAAGCGCCACTCGCCTCAATGTAATAGCCGTGGTTCACTCCGCGAACCAAACTCGGTATGCACGTTGGTTTGGCGAACCACGATAATTACATTGGAACGAGCATGGAGCTGGGAAACAAGCTAGCGTTACTTCAGATACCTACGGCAGCGCGATGCAGTAGAGCTTGCCGGTTCCGTCCCCGCGCGAGTCTCGCACGACTAGCTGTTTTCCAGCCAGCGCTGGAATTGCTCGATACGTCCCTTGGGGAAGCGAACCGACCGCAAGCTCGCGATATTCGTTGGCAGTCCCATCAATCAAACGCACCGACCCATCGAGACCGAGAACTAGAACTTTTTGACCAACGGCAATTAGATGGGCTGTTCCCAAATTCTCTTTTCGCCAAATCTCTTTTCTAGTTAGTGGATCGAATGCCTTGAGGGCCGCACTTCCCATGTCCTCACGTCCGTCGACGCCGATTAAGTTGGGACCGATCTGGACTGGAGTGTTGTATTGGCTGCTCAGCACTTCATCGCCGCGATAAACTTGTTCAATGGATCCTGAGGAAGTGTCGAGCAAGGTTGCTCCTACTCCGTAGCTGGCAGTTAGAAAGTACTTGCCCGAACCGATTGGAATGGGTGTTGCAGCATTTACCGTTGGCCCACGCGATCCAAAGCTGATTTCACCGAGTATTTTCCCGTTCGTTGGATCGAGAACAACCGCGTGCAGTCGCGTGACCACAATCGCAGCAACTTTTCCTTGAACTGACGCCTGGATAGGTGACGCATAGCTCGCGTCATGGTTCGTGGCGGTCCATAACTTGGCTCCGGTATCCAGATCAAGGCCGACGATGCCTCCCAATTGGCCACCGACGTTGACGATCACTACGTTATTGATGACCAAGGGGCTCGACCCAGCGCCAAAGTAACCGTCCTCTGCTTGATATTCGCGGCGAGCTTGCAGACGCCAAAGTACCTTGCCGTCGAGGAGATTTGCGCACACCAAATCGCCAGCAGCGCCGTAACAGACAACTTTTCCCTTGGCAACTGTGGGCACACAGCGCGGACCGCTGTCAGGATTGATCGAACTGGCATAGGTTGCCATCCAGGGAGTTACCCAGTGCTGAGTTCCATTGGCCAAGTCAACTGCTTGCAGCATTTCGGAATTACCGACGCGATGAGCGATCAGCACTTTTCCGTCGACAATCGCGGCTCCCGCAAATCCACTGCCAATATTCAGGCTCCACTTGGGAGTCAGTTGATCGGGCTTCCAATGAGCCATCAACTCCGTTTCCGCAGCCTGGCCGTTGCGGTTCGGCCCAAGGATTTGCGGCCAGTCGGCGGCAAAAAGTCGGTTAATCGCGCCGCATGCGTTCGTGAACAATACAACTTGTATTACGATATGCGTAATCAGTTTGCAGCTTTTCATGGGATCACTCAAATTACCAGCGCACCTTTGAAACGCGGTTTGCAGCGACAAATGTCCGATTCGTTTGAGATTCAGCATGGATGAGGCCCTATTGTGAAGCGTTTGGTTCGGCTGTGGGGTAAAAAACGCGGCCACCGGATGAGTGGCTGGTGGGTGGTCGGCAGTGCCGGTGAAGCAGCTTTCTTTGGATCTCTGTTTTTACTCGGTATTGTATCCGTCACCACGATCGTTACCTGGCAAGTATTCTGGCCTGATTCGCAAATAATTCCAATCGGCTTGGGGTTTTGGTTGTTGGTAATCGCCTCGGCATCGTTCGTCCTAATTGGTGTCTCGGGATTGGTGCTGCGCGTCGCCCAAACTGCAATTTCCCGCGAATTGCGATCAGCTCTTGTTCAGAAAGCGAAACGCGACCACGACCGCCGATCGCAAGGTCCGCTGGCTGCACAATCTCCTCCCACTTTACCTAATTTGCAATCATTTACCGACAGCCCAGGAGTGCGATTGGCGTTTCGATTACCGGTACAGTCAGGAGAAATTGGACCACTTATCCTCAGCAGTATTTTTGCGTTGGCGTGGAACGCGATGCTAGCCATGCTGTCAGTAATTGCGGCTCAAAATATTGCTCGAGGTCAACCGGAGTGGTTTTTGACTGTGTTGCTTTTCCCATTTGCACTGGTGGGCTACTGGTCGGCTCGATGGTTCTTTCGGCTCTTCAGGCAACATATGGGATTTGGTCCAACTGCGGTAGAAATTAGCGAACTGCCACTTTTGCCAGGTGCGGAGTTTGCGTTGTATGTCTGCCAATACGGGCGCGTGGCGTTCAAGCGGCTGAATGTCGCATTGATTTGTATTGAAGAGAGTACTTACCAACAAGGAACCGACATACGAACCGAACGAATCGAAGTGGTCCGCCATGTGCTAGTGGAAAAGGGAAGATGTATCGTAGAACCGGAAAAGCCTCTTGAGGTGCATTGCAAATACCGGCTTCCACCTGATACCATGCATACGTTTCAAGGGCAGCATAATGCTGTCGTCTGGAGAATTGTCGTCGAAGGAGACGCGTCGCGGTGGCCATCGTTTTGCCGAACTTTCCCGGTCGTCGTTCATCCGCTCGTTCCCGCTTCGCTCGCAAAAGCGAACCAGCGGTAGGTCTGCGCCTGCTCAGCCTGCAACCGGGGCTGGAACCCGGAGAATCGCTGGAATTCGAATATTGTATCAAGCGAGTCTCTGAAAAGCTGATTGACAGCTTAGAGGCGTCTGTCATTTGGTACACAGAAGGCAAAGGCAGCGAAGATCTCGGAGTCCACTTTTTTGAACGACTCTCCGGTCAAGAACTGGCGACTCAACCGCTCACGCAACCTCGCAAAATTGCAACAATTTTGCCATGTTCTCCGCTTAGCTACGAAGGGCGATTGCTCAAGATACGTTGGTGTGTGCGGTTGCGATTATTCTTGACCGATCGCCGCGAAATCGCCACCGAGCGCGCGTTTTACCTCGGGCATTTGACGCGTGAAGTCTAATCCTTTCTCGACGCGTTACGTCGCTCCTGGACAGATTGCGTGGGTCGACGCGCGTCCCAAGGAAATTGCCAATCTCGCCCGTCAGTTCTTCTCCAAGTACGCAGCGCGAGCGGCCATCGTCGGTCCGCATGGCTCCGGGAAAACAACTTTGCTTGAGTTTCTCGTTCCAAGAATTGGAAAAGTGGTTACAAAATTGGATGTGGCCGGTCGTGCCGCTTTGCCTACTGGGACTTCTGCTTCTGCTCAGTCAACCGTTATCGACTTGATCGATTGGCACCGATGTAACGATCAACCTGCCGACTATTCTGTCGTTTGGTTAACGCTGCGCGGTGCGAAGGCCAGCGCCAATTTGCTCCGCTCAGCTTGGCAACTCTGCGACACAAAATCGGTGCTAGTTCTCGATGGATACGAACAGCTTTCTCTTTGGTCACGATATCGCGCGGTCGTCAAACAACGGAGTCGAAACTGCGGACTACTGCTAACGTCGCACAAGCCTACTTATTTGCCCACGCTGATCGAGACCTCCGTAACGCCCGACCTTGCACGGCGGATACTCCAGCAACTGTTGGATACCGATACTTGCCACCGAACATGGTTCATGGACGAAGCACGCTTAGAGAACTTACTGAAGGCAAATCGAGGTAATTTCCGCGAAGTCCTAATGGCATACTACGACCGGTTCGAGGCGATTCATCGCGATGATTGCAGAACCACGCCAGTTAAAGACCGCGCAGAAGCAGAGCTTTGCAGAGTGCCGGCAGATTTCTCGCCAGGTTAGCAATCGCCGAATTGTTGCTAGAATGCACCATGTCCTCATGCAATTTTTGATAGCGGCAAGCAAAATAGGAACGTGGGATAAGCTTCCAGCTTGTCAACCTGTAGCGGAGTTTCACCATTGCTTGCACAAGATATTGACAAGCTGGAAGCTTATCCCACGTTCGTTGAACGGTATTGCGTTGAACCGGTTTATTACGCCTAAAGCGAGTTGATACGTCATGCCTGCCCGTCTGTCAGTTATTTTAGCCCAGTCGTCGCGGCGCGATAGTCGGACCGTGGAATTGGAGGAAGCGCTAGTCACTCAAGTTATGTTCACTCCAGGCCTGGATATGACTCTCGTATCGGCACTCGACACGATTCGACTCGACGGCACCGATCATTTGTGCTTACAAGTTCTGCCTCAGGAAGTTGTCGTACTCGCTTGGCTCCGCTTAGAAGATGCCGCGACGCATTGGCAGCGACTGGCGTTGACCGGAAAACTAATCGACCTGGCCGACGCGTCAGCAACCACCGACAAGCACCTAGAGATCGACAAGTTAATGCGTCGCGTGCGATATCTTAGGCTGTCTCCCGAAATGACAGCGAGCGAAATTGTCAGTACCGCGCAGCGCGTGCTGGATGATCGACGTATCCAAGTCGTGCCTATTCAAATTGGTCTCAGCAAACCTATTCAGAAATCGCCAGCGCCCGAAACATCAGCGATGCGACTCGATGTACCACCGTTGCAAGCAAACATACTCGCGCCGCCTGAACCCACATCTGATGTAGAAATTTCTCGCGCGCCGGCCAACATGTCGCCCATTGCCACTGCGTTGGACTTACCCCTTGCGGATCAGAATTCGCCTACTGGATTCGGCAACCATGTTGGGCCGGAAATAGATACCAGCGACCAATCGTGGCGAGACATAGACCGTCTTGTTGACGATCTGGACGCGTTGGATTTGTGACTAGCAGGTGATTGAAGTAAATGGGGCAGGACTCACTTAGCGCTGTCAACGAAACAACGCTTGATCAATCTTGGATCGCGTACGAACTGCACGACGGCTTGCTCCAATGGGTTGTTGCTGCCCGCATGCACGCCGCTGGCGCCATCGCAATTGCTGAAGGAAACGAGGTTATTTCGAAACTCGAGCATATTAATTGCCTGAGTCGCATCAAGTCTCTGCTCGACATGGCTGCCGAGGAAGGTCGCAACCTAATTCGATTTCTCGAGGAAACAGCTAGCCGAAAAATTCAGATTGCCGACCTGTTAAGCGAGTTCATTGAACGAATTCGTCCGCAAGCCACATCCGAGCCTGCTGCCCAAGTCACTTTGAAACTCCCTTGCATGCCTTGGCCAGAATTACAAGGATCTCAGGCCTGGTCAATATTTCGCATTTTGCAGCAAGCCATTCAAAACGCGATAACTCACAGCCAAGCAAGTCAGATCATCATCGAGCTTGGCATACACAGCAACAACGAAATCAATGGTACTGTTCTCGACAACGGCATCGGCTTTGATCCCAGCCAAGCATTCTCGGATCATTTTGGACTGCGCAGCATGCGTCATCGCGCATCGATTTGCGGCGGCAAGCTCGAAATCCAGTCATCACCCGGAAATGGTTGCAAAATCACGTTCATTGCCCCAATCGATCCAATCGATCCCAAGTGCGTCACATCCACCGAGTCGACGAGAGCCCACTTGCCGATTAGCAAAAATGAGGCTAAATTTCTTCCAAAACAATGACGACAAACTACGCTAGCTATACTCAGTCCGTGATTGGCCAGCGTACCCAACCAACAAATACTCCTCTGTAGCTCAGTTGGGAGAGCAGGCGGCTGTTAACCGCCGGGTCGTAGGTTCGAGTCCTACCGGAGGAGCTTGCTTTTTATCGAAATCAGATTCCGTAACTCGCCAATTGCCAAGGACTTAGGGGTTTTACCCCAAAGTCCTTTTTTCGTATCAAATCCAAATACGGAACTTTTACGGAACTGGTTTGGCGTTGCGTTGCCCTTATATCGATGTTCCCAGCGACTGGTCCAGCATAGGATTCCGTCACATCTTGGGAGCATAAAAAATGGCTTGGCTCGATCGCGAACGCACTGGCATTTTCCAGATCGGTTTCAAACTAGGCAAGCGCCGCTTCAAGCGTTCTCTAAAGATCAGAGACGAAAAAGTCGCTGAGGAACTCCTTCACCGACTTGAGGAGAGCATTCGTTTGGTCTCCACTGGTCGACTAGAAGTCCCCACCGACGTTGATGTTGCTTCATTCCTTCTGTCTGATGGTCGCGTGGGCAAAAAGCAACTCGATGTGGTCACAATTTCCCTAGGCGAGATATTTGAGCGCTACCGCTCTGGTATTCCTGTGGATTCTTTGTCAGCGGAAACGCTTCGCATTGCTTCGATCCACATAAACCACCTTGCACACGTAATTGGACCAAAGCGACAATTGCAGACCATCAAACGAGACGACCTTCAACACTACATCAACGTTCGCTCGCAAGCCACCGGCAAACGAGGCAGATTCGTAAGTACGGGAACCATCCAAAAGGAGCTTTCCACGCTTCGTACTCTTTGGCGATGGTTCAAACAGTCCGGCTTAGTAACTCACGATTTTCCAAATCAGGGGCTAAGGTATCCCCGCCATCGCCAAAAGCAACCATTTCTCACTTGGGAGCAAATCCAAAACAGAATTGCTCGTGGAATCCCTGAGGGGCAATCCGATGCTGATTACTGGGATTGTCTTTATTTGAACCGGTAGGAACTCGACGAACTACTGACGGACGTGAAACGAACCGCGACGTACGACTTCCTCTATCCCATGTGCTTCATTGCCGCTCATACAGGTGCGCGTAGAAGCGAGTTGTGCCGTTCGCTTCGCGCAGATATTGATTTCGAGGACAATGCGATCCTGATCCACGAAAAAAAGAAACAAAGAGGAACCGAGACCTTTCGACACGTGCCTATGTCTCAGCGCCTCCGTCAAGTGCTTACCGATTGGCTGGTGGTCAGCGAGCATTCAATCTACACTTTTCCCGCCGAGCACCGCGTCGAGCGGCAACGCAATAGCAACCGACGTGAGAACGACGAAAGTGTTTCGCCGGACGAAGCATCGGATCATCTTTCGGCTGCCTTGGCCAACACGCGTTGGAGCGTCATTCGAGGCTGGCATGTTTTTCGACATTCCTTTATCTCAAACTGCGCTTCATTGGCTGTTGATCAACGCATGATTGACTCTTGGGTTGGTCACCAAACGGAAGACATGCGACGCCGCTATCGTCACTTGTTTCCACATCGTCAAAAGGTCGAGTTGGATCGAGTGTTTGGTTAAAGCTGTACCTGATTGCGAATGGGCAACAATCCTTCATTGAGGTATCGCTCGATCTCGGATTTGGAAATTACCCATTCACTGGTCCTGCCTCGCCCGCATTTCCGTTTTTGGGCATGAACTTGCATCAACCTGCACCATTCTCGAATCGTGAACGGCTGCTTATCCAAGAGCTTTGCCGCTTCGGGAATGGTATACCAATCCTTCTGAAATCCTTTCACCGAATCTGTTGCCGACAGCAATTGCTCGATTCTCTCTAGGCGGGAATTGACCGCCACAATAAACTCGGTTAGATCAGCTAATGGGATTTTTTCTGAACTCAACATTGTGGTATCCCCTTATCGTTCAAATCATATCCATCGAATAATGACTCTACTTTCACCTGCGGTAATGAATTCAGCATCTTATCTCCAGTGGACAATTGTCCGGGCGGATCAGTGAATTGGAGAACTCAGTCATCATGTCTAATGTTGGGAACTGAACACGGCGTGACGCTTCAATCCGCAAACGCGAATTATCGCCAATGAGTGAAAAAACGCATTGGCGTATGGTAACTTCTTCGGTCATCGTCCATTCACGATCAAAACCGCCTCTTTCTCCCCTTCAATTGTTCCCAGAAGCCTGTTTGGTCACATGACATGTCTGACGGGTTTTTCGTCGTCTGGATAATCGACGCACAATAAGCGGACAAAAACAAAAATCCGCCGGTCAATGGAAGGTTGACACAAGGCACAAAGTTCCAAGAAGGATGCCAATGCTGGTTTCGAAAAAGTAGGGCATGCGGCTCTTCACGTAGGGTTCGCCAGTCCCGTACGGGTGAATTCGATGGCCATTGCGCCGTCGTCGCATGCTACATTCATGATGGCATGCGTACATAAATGGGAATTGGAAGAGCTGCACCGTAAGGCACGTATGATCCCACGTCCCTGGCGTCGCCGCACCGGTCAATAGCGACATGATCAGCATCGTTCCCACGGCTGGCAATGCAAATGTCCGAGTGCCAACCGTACCGGGTCGACTTGCCAACATCGCGATATAGGTGCCTAATGCCAGAACACCAAACGCAACCAGGTTACAGCATTCTTCTTTGTCCTCGTCGATGTCAAAATACTCTTTGTTCCATTGCATGATCTTGCCTTTCGTCCATTGTTTGCCTTAGCGAACTAATCCTGTTGAGTGAACGTTCTAGCAGGGTTTGGACGCCATTTGTCTCCAAAATAGCCCTACTTAAATTGCGAAGGTGCGTAGGACGCAGGCGATGACCTTGTCGAATCGCACCAAGAAACTGCGGCTAGAGTATTGGACTCTAGCCGCATCAATCAAATTGATACGATTGATCGGTCGAATCAAATAAAGATTCCAAGCAAGTGACCGCAGTCTTCCAGGCTTTCAAAGAACAGTTCTCGAGCGAAGAACCAGGATTCTAGATAAAGCAGCGAGTTGGCAATATCGTCGATTTCTGTTTCAAGGCTAATGGGTTTGAGCGTCTCCATTAGCAACGGATATTCCGAAAGGACAGCGTTCCCCTCCTCGACACACTCCGCCAAAACGCGCTTTACATCTGGCTGATTTTGCAGTTCGCATACATCCGGTTGGATCGATGGCAGTTTCTTAAGGACTTGCCGATCTGGATGCGACACTAGGCAATCGAGCACAACTCCGGCCTTGAATGGGACTGCCGAGAATTCTCGCACCATGGGACGCGCATCCTGAAAGTCAAGTTGTCGGCAAATGACGTCGAAAATCTTCGGAGATACCTTAGCTATGCCGGCGATCGCCCACTGCCTTTCGGTTGGCAGTTCAGGACATTTATCGATTGGGAACCCTGTGTGGTGCAGTAACGCAAGTAGGAGATTTGCGTGCAAATATTCACTACTCGATTTGACCGGAAAAGACTTTCGCAATCGACTGGGGTCGCATGGCGCTTTTGAGGCAATTTCCACGACTGTAAACGGCACTCGTGGCCATAGGACATGCTGAACCGTATGTGCCCAAATTCCGGGTCCGCCATGTCGAAACGATTCGGCGTTCGCGGCTCGAACACGATCGGGATCGGGGATTATGGATCGAAGAACCTCGCAGGCATGGAGTCGCCGGTCCCGACTCAATGCTTTGTTGTACCCGGTGCATACCAGATTAATGAAACGGCGACGAAGTATATGCACCCGTCCGTGATTGTGGCAGGAGTGATTGACTGTGAATTTCTGACAATTCGGACAAGTGGCATTTCGAGTTTCAGACATCGGATTCTCCTCAAGAAGTGTTCCGTTTGGGCCGAACAACATCGGTGTAGCTGGTACATAAACTCATTAACACGTAAGAAGATTGGCAGACAATCCGCTACTGCTTGACTCGCTGATTCAAGAACGCAACTCTTTATTAATCAACTACTTGCGTCAATCGAACGGCAATTTCCAAGGCATCTCCATGGCGACACCGGAGTTCCTCCATGGCATCTCCACGGCCAGAGACAACTTCGACTGCTAGCCCTGACTGGTCTGGATTTCAATCTTTCAGGGATTTCAAGAATGAGAATTGATCCGAATGGACACTTAGGCACCAAGCAAGAAATAAAGCTGAAAATTTCATGTGTGTCGTCCAGACCGTAATTCACGGCACACTCTGCAAGGTTGAAAATAGCAGTCGAAAGGAAGGCCAACCTGTCAGCCAAAAAAATCAATAGCCCGCTTTATCGCTGGGTTTTGATCTAGCTTCGTTTCGCGATTAATGCGAAATTCCCTTCCCTTACGCGGAAAGGAATCCAGCATGTCGCGACTATTGGTTGACGAATCGACGGTACGGGAACACAACTTGGA
>SYJV01000289.1 GCA_005798335.1 Planctomycetaceae bacterium
ACGAACGCATGTGGACAGCGATTGCCACTTGTAAGAAACAAGAACGCAACTTCTTCACCTATTTGCACGATTCCATCGCCGCTCACCTCAATCAGCAACCAAATCCCAGCTTGCTCTCTAAATAACTCCGTGAACGGTTACTTTTGGGTTTTCCGTCGCGATCTTGGCTTGCCGGTGATCGGTGGATCAAATCCGTCAAACATTCTCTGCTGATAATCAGGCATGGGGAGTTTTGTCCGTTCGAGCACTTGTTCGCTGATTCAAAGCAGCCTAACCACGCTGAGCAACCGCCATTTCAAGCTAGATACCCAAATAAAGCGGCAATTTTCAGCGTTTTTACGCATCATCAATTGGGTTGTTTCGACCGATGATAAACTGTTACTGGTTCCCGCAAGGTCGTTTTGGCCAGCAGCCACGCCCAGTCTTGGGCGAACGAATTGTCGCAATTTTGTCGTTTAGCTTACCAAATTGTCCGTCTCCCGAGCGTCGAGTGCGATGTGAAATCCGGGTCCAACGTGCTCCAGGATGCAAGTATTACTTCAGTGCTTGACGCAGGACGCTTCGAATTCCACAATTCCTGGTGAGGCTTATGCGGCTTAGGCGTCCTTTCTTGGAGCGCTGGCTGCGGATGGAGTTCGCCATGCCCAAATTAAGATTGACAAAAAACTCTGTCGAGCTTGATGTTTTGGCTTGGACCCCAACATTCAAGAGCTTGGTCGGCAAAGGGCTCGATTGTGATATTATCCTAAATGAGCGCGGAGTTTCTCGACAGCACTGCGCTATCACTGCCGTCGTTTCAGGCTGGAGCATTCAGGATCTAATGAGTACCAACGGCACATATGTGAATGGCTTGAAACTTGGATGCGACGCGCAACTGTTGAAAGAAGGAGATCGTATCGAAGTTGGTGAAGCAACGTTTGTTGTAGCCTTGTTGGCTGAGCCGGAAGAGGCGACTGAGATTTTGTTCCGTCGGCCAGAGCTACTATCGACGGAGTTGCTCCAGAGGGCCACGGGTCAAGTGCCGCTGCTGCCGAAAGTCGAGAGTCCCGAAAGTCAGAATCACGCGAATGAAAGTGGGGTGAGCGGTAAGAGAGACGCCACAAGCGAAGGGCGATTGGGAGATAGGTCGCTTGATCGTTCGAGAATCCTGCTTCCATGTAAATTTCACGAGTTCATGCTGATCGAGCGGCTCGGTGGTGGAATGGGTGATGTCTATCTGGCCAAGTCGAATTCTTCTCCACAAAACTTTGCGGTGAAATTTTTTCGATCGCGAAAGAATGCGGACGAAAGCGACCGAGCTCGCTTCATGCGCGAAATCGATATTACCCTTGCGCTTAAGCACCCATCCTTGATTGAAAGCTTCGATTTTGGAGAGGAGTTTGGAGAGCTCTATTTCGTGATGGAACATTGCTCTGGAGGTAACTTGGCTCAGTTGCTCGACCGAACGGGCCCGCTCAATTTGCGGCGCACGTTGCGGCTCATGGATCGCGTCCTTTCGGGCGTTGCGCATGCTCATAGACAAAGCATTGTCCATCGCGATCTAAAACCCTCCAACATCATGCTACAGCGGACTAGCGGCGGCCGCTTCCGTCCAAAAGTTGGCGACTTCGGACTGGCGAAGAATTATGTGCTGGCTGGCGAGTCTGGCATGACGGTCAGTGGATCCGTCGGAGGCAGTTGGCGGTATATGCCTCGAGAACAGTTACTTAATTTCAGATATGTATCGCCACAGAGTGACGTTTGGAGCCTGGGCGCGATACTTTACGAGTGCCTTACCGGAAAGCTTCCGCGCGCGATCACCGATCACGACAATCCAATTAAGCGCATCATCGAAGCCCGCGTCGTACCGATTGTGGAAGTAATGAGCGACCTGCCGGCTCCCATCAGTCGACTCGTCATGAAGGCAATTGCTGACAAGCCCGAAGACCGATTTCGAGACGCCGCGCAGATGCGCAAGTCCTTGCAGCACGCCGCATCGCTCGCAGGAATTCAGTTATAAGAATCACTGTCGTACCAAACAATCCGCGGCAGGAAGCTTTCAATGCCTGTAGTTTGATCTTCTCTTAACGAATTCTTTAGTTCCTCTTTCAAGCGTATCGAATTCGATTTGGGGATGTGCGAACTTTAGCTTATTTATCTCCGCCAACGGGATGCGATCGTCGGTTACGAGCACAAGTTTTTTCAAGTGCGGTAGTTTTACCAGCTCACGGATGCCGGTGATGTTTACCGGTGCATTGAAAAGATCTATGGTTTGCAACCGACTATTGCGTGCAAGCTGCATAAGCTCAGGGCTTCGAGTCCGCGTTTCCGCAAGCATTAAAGATTCGAGGCTAGCCAATTGATCAAGCCCCCGGATGCTACTGATATTTAAATTGTTTTTGCTCAGATTCAAATGAGTGAGCCAGCAAAGATTCGAAACGTCTATGCCGGATAGCTCGCAACTCGGAAGAGCTAGGGATCTCAGTTCGGTGAATCCCTGTACTTTCTTGAGCGGTAGTTCGCCTACGCGGCCGGCTAGCTTGAGTTCGCGGAGTTGGGTGGCGCCCTGAAGGATATTTGCGAGTCGGTCGACAATTGACTCTTTAACAACTGTATGGCGAGTCTCCCAACTGGGACATAGCAACGTTAAATTGGAAGTCTTTCGAACAGCCGATCGCAACGATTCTACGGTTGCCGTGCTAGTCGCCGTTCGCCCAATTGTCAGAGTTTTCAGTCTGCGCGAGTTTCCAATTTTTTCGAACGTTGAATTCGTCCCGGACTCTATCGTGAGCGTCTCGATTGAGGGAAGGGCAACGATTTGGTTCAAGTAGTCCTCGTCAAAAACGGAATGCCATCCAACATTTAATTGCCGCAATTTTGGAAGCGAAAGCTTGATCGGACTTACTTTGCCCGAAAAACTGCCAGCGAGGCGCAATCGCTCCAGATGTTGTGCATTCAATAAGTTGTCCAAAAACGCCAATGAAAAATCACCCCTAAGGGACAAGTCCGTTAGTGTTGAATTCAGTCTTGCAGGAGTGAATTGCGATTCTCGAAGCGAGCCGAAAAACTCGAGGCCTTTCAAATTCGGAGCGGCGAGCAGATCGCAAAATACATTCTGAGGAAACCCATTTCCGACAATAGAAATACGCTTCAGCGTCCGGGGCAGTTTTGCATTTTCTGGCCAATTGCCCTCCAGCGCGAATGACCCCGCAATTTCGTTTTTAGAATAGAATAGATTAGAATAAAATTCATCGGAGCCAATATTAAACACGTTGGCGGATCTTGTGTAACAAATCACTTCGGAAACGTTGTTGGAGGATACGACCTCATAGAAAAGGTCTAAATTCAGTAGGTCGTCGTGCAAACGAACCGCCCAATGAGCGTTTAATGGTGCATTCTCGATAACGGACCGTACCACCTCAGCCGCTGCCCGACTGTGATCCCCTATCGTCAGCTTGTTCTGGTCTACCGTTACACCACTGAGCGCAACATATCTTCCTCGCTCCCGCTCGATGGTTGAGAGTTCATCGCGCGTCAGATAGCGATCCGAATGCGCTTCGTCAAGTTCGTAGGAATTCATGAATGCCTTGTATACGGGCGTGTACCGGCTCCCTGATTCGTCCTGCCGCGAAGTCCCTAGCAGGACCAAAGACTGATCAGGCAGTACTCCTGCGATTTGCGTGAAAACGTCCCAATGATCGGTCGATTCGCTAAAAATCTGGGGTATTCTCCCGGGGATTCCATCAGATTCCAGTACGTACTTCCGACGTTTTGACGAAAAAGAAAACGCGTAACGTCGCCCGCTGAGTTCAAAAATAGGATTTTGGGAAACGTTGACGCAAACAAGCCCATGTATCGGCTCCGAAACCCTTCCAATTCTCCGCAGATTTAACGAATTCGTGGCTTTCAAGGTAGCCCGCCGTTGACGCCATTCAGACAACGCGGCTTCGGCACCCTGCGTTAATGAGCCATAATTGCCGCGTTGCACTCCAAAACAGTCCGCAGCGTAAACGGACACCAGTTCATCTCCTCTACCAATGAGCATGATTTGACCATCGGGGAGGACTGCGAGTACCTCTGTCAATTGATCTCCGCGTCCCACTACCTTTGGAAGCAAAAATTCGATTCCGTTGCACGTGACAGTACGTTCTTTTTTGAACGATACTTCAGAATTCTCAAATGAAAACGAGGGTTCCTTCTCTAGGAGTACGCTTCCAAAAGACCGAATAGTTTTCTTGTCAATCTTGCCTAATTCCCGTATGGGAGCAAAGAAACTTTTGCGCCGAATAATTGACGAGAGGGCATGGTACTCCCACCCACGAAGCTCGAGCGCAGTTGTCGCCAATTGTTTCTGTGCCTCCGCCCACTGCGCCGATCCAGGGTCAACCGCCTTGGCAAAATCCTCAAAAGGCTTTTTGGTATCTTCGCGAATCAAGGTGAAGGCATGCCTAATCTGTTCAAGATATTTTTGCTGTCTTACTAAAGCAATGGACTCTTCGAGATCGAATTTCTGAGCGTCTTGTTGCCGTATTTCTGCTTCTACTTGTTGCAATTTTGTGAGATTTGCTTGCCGACTCGCCCTCTTGCTGACCTCGTCTTCAAGAAGGGTCTTCGCCGCGTTGCGAGCAATCGTCAGCGAAACTAGTGCATCTTTCAATTGTGCGGATTGCGATTCTTCCTGTTGCGTAAGCTGCCGATTGAACTCGATCTGATTCTCGAGTTCGATGTTGGCGCGCTCAGAATCAGCAATTGCGGCGAAACGCTTGCCCTCGCTCGTTCGAAACTCTCGGAGCCTGGTCGACGAATGTTGCCAGGCAATGGTTGTCGCAGTGGTCACACCGATAAAACAACATAACGCAAGCAACAAGATGAAGGAAAGGGCCGGCGCAGCCCGAATCGACCGATATGCCAACTCGACGCGTGTTGAACGTCTTGCCGATATCGGGTTACCCCTGGTGGCGTTCTCGACATCAGACATCAATCCAGACACGTCTTGATAGCGGCGGCTAGGCAAGCCCGCTGTGCACTTTCTTATGATGGCATCCCATGCCTTCCAATTCGGCACACATTTGGGCTCAAGTTCTGGAACTCGCTTATCCAAGGTCTGTTGGGCCGCCACCGCACGTGAGGCAGAAAACAGCTCGCGACCGCTCAGCATTTCGAACAAGATGATGCCAAGAGCGTAAATTTCCGACTGGATCGTAGACAACGAATTGTTATCAAGCAGCTCCGGTGCTGCGTAACCAAAAGTTCCAACAAATGGTTCACCGAGCATGCCACCGACAGTCCCGCATTCGCAAAGGAGATCCAGATCCGCAAGGCAGGCATTTCCCTGCTCGTCGAAAAGAATGTTGGAGGGCTTTAAGTCGCGATGCACTAGCCTCCTGCTATGTAAGTAACGCACTGCGTCGCAAACCTGAAGAAACAACTTCGTGGCATCAGTACAGCAATTACCTTTGGCTGACGCAATTCGCTGCTGCAGTGTGCCTCCGGCAAGGAAACTTTGGACCGTTACCAATCGGTCCGTTAGCAAGTATGCGTCATAGTATTGAACAATGCGCGGGTGCTGGAGCGATGCGACATGTCGAATGTGGCGACTGAGGCACCGCTTTACATCCATGTCAAGCGAGATTCTTTTGACTTTGACCGCGACCGTCCGGCGCAGTTTCGAGTCCTCTGCGAAATAAACGTCGCTCGCACTCGAATGGTACGCAAGTCGCGAACTAGGAAATCGACCCGCAATAACAGACGGAATCGTCGCCGCACTATCGTCGGCTTGTGTTGTTCCTATCGCAGGATTCGACCTTGCGCGCATTTTTTCACACTTCTACAAGGGATTCCTATCAGGATTGTCGAGGTTTGACGGACAAAGAAGGATCTCAACGGCAAGTTCAGCAACCACGACAACGTATTTTTCATTTGGCGTCAAGTATATCGCTTTAACGGGACGCTCTGGGAGTCTGCCACCAAAGCCCATCATTTCTTCTCGACTCAAACTTGCTCTATCATGATGCGGTGTCGCTGCAAATAACCTCTGGAGATAGTCGTTGGTAGATTCCCGGTCCATTTCGCCCCAATTGCTCTTTTGTTTGCCCTTATGTACCCAATTGGCATTTTGATGAGCCCAATCAGTCGCTTTCTGTGTCGAAAGTATGCATAGAATCTTCGGATTCGACTTTTCTCCAATAGCCAATTCAACATAGGGAGTTGGTACGGAGGAAGAGCTATGAGGGAATTCGACCGTCATTCGTATCAAACCACTATTGATAGCGCTTGGCAGTGTTTCTTTACATTCAATTGCGTTTCCGTTGTTTAGCGCAAGCTGAATATTCGCGCCAGGAAACTGCTTATCCAGTAGCGAAATTGTATTGAGATACGAGGTGTCATTATTAAGACTCCACGCAATTCTGGCGCCGCTTTGCTCAAGTGAAAGCAAGAAAATGTCCGAATAGTCCGCCACCAATTCCACTAATTCCGAACTGGAAGGGGTTGTGCCTACTCTTGGAGGAGCATGCAACTTTCGCGCGACCGCATAGGCGATGCCATTTGAACAAAGGACAACATCGGTCGTCTGAAAACCGGTCTCGAACCGTCTCTTCGTGCCATCGCCGTCAAGATATACGAGCGCTCCATTGCCCGCATATCCGTAGAGTCGATTCTCTAATGGTGAGAAAGCGAAACTCGAAATCCCCTGAACGTGCAAATCGAAAGACGCAATATATGCTCCGGATTCTAGGTTGAACCAACGATGTACGTCCGCAATTCGTCGTTGGCCTGACCTGCCCGGCCCGACCATGTAGGGAACATTCGTACGTTGTTGCAATCGCAGAAACCTCCCTGTTGTATCGATTCCCCACGACCTTTCTCCCCACGACCTTTCTCCCCACGACCTGCACTCTTCGCGCAACACTCGTTTCATGTTTGGAATCACGTGGCGCTGCCGGACGGACTCGGCAAGTACCCGCCAAACTCCGTCACGCGCTACCACAGGAATGCTGCGCAGTAACACTGATGCATGAGTCCAGTCTTCAGCAAGCACTGCGTTTAGCGCGGAATCGATGACCGAAACTCCCGACACTTCCGTGTTTTGAATGGACTCTGTGAGCTGTCGATTGCCTTGGCTGAAAGCTTCCAATTCTTGTTGTTTACTTTGGATCGCGGCGATTTGCGCTTCGATTTCGGCGGTCAGCGCTGAATTGTCGCGTCGTAACTGTTCAACCTTGGCAGTTTCATCCTCGATCGCCTTGTTCTTAGTTTGAAGCGATTCTCTGTCCGATTGAACTCTCTGTGTGATTTCACGGGCCATGGCTAGCTGCTTCGCTCGCACCCCCACCGACTGCTTAGCCTCTTTGAGCTTAGCGTCAGCGACGGCCAGGTTTTGCGCGGAAGCCGAGGTCAAATAGCTGGCTCGCAACCAACCCGCAGTGGAGACGCTCAAACCTACCACCAGCATCAAAGCGATCGAAAGCAATGACCAGCCCTCCACCGGATTTCTCCGAAACCATTGCACCAAGCGCCTGGCGAAGGGAATTCGATACGTCGATACCGACTCGTCGTTCAAGTAGCGTTCTAGGTCATCCGACAACTCGGCACACGAACGGTAACGATCCTCGATCTCCTTGGACATGGCTTTGCGACAAATGGATTCCAGTCGAGGGTCAAGCTCAGCGCATAGCGAACGCAAACGCGTCGGCTGGGACTTAATGACTTGAGCGAGCACGACCGCGTAGGGCCCCTCGTACGGCACCCTACCGGCAAGCAGCCAGTACATTAGAGCGCCAAGACTGTACTGATCGGTATGCGGTCCAATTTCGCTCATCGCGCCACGTGCTTGCTCCGGAGCCATGAACGCTGGTGTTCCCAGCAACGTTCCTTCGACCGTTTGACGCGCGTCGCTTTCGAGTATACGCGCCAAGCCAAAGTCGACAATCTGCGGTTCCCCGGAAGGTTGGATGACAATGTTTTGTGGTTTGATGTCTCGATGCACTATTCCACGGCCATGCGCGTAGTCAAGCGCCGAAGATAACTTTCGCACAAGATCAGCGCACTGCCTCTCTGCCAAGCGGTTCTCACTTGCGAACGTATTCAAAGGCTTGCCGTCGATAAATCCCAAAGCAAGAAAATGTTGATTGTTGATAGCACCCGCGTCGATCACGCTGACGATATTCGGATGACGCAATCGCGACGCGGCTTTGCCTTCTGTGAGAAAGCGAGCAATCTTTCGTTCGTCGTTATGCGCAAAGATGGGCAGCTTAATGGCAACCTTGCGAAATAGTCGTGCGTCTAGGGCTTCCCAGACTTCGCCGAATCCGCCGCGTCCGATCCGTCGCAAGAGCTGGTATTTGCCAAACTTCCGAGTATCCTTCGGATTGTCTAGCGATGACGCCGGTTGTTGAACTAGTTGACCCGTCGAAGGCACCCTGACCTGTTCATCTGGCCCCGGCGTATTCGATTGACCATCGATACCTGCGATTGTCGGCCGCAAAGATTGGCCGCTATCTTCAAGTACTGTCACAATGCCGCACGCTGGGCACGTTGCCATTTCGCCGATCAAATGACTGGCAACACTAATCTTAGCGTCGCAGTTGCTACATCGGACCCGAACCTTGGAAGACATTCGCTACCTCTCATACAGGCTGCCTAAGGGTGCGCGTGTTAGGGCGCCAAGACGCCGCCTGTGACCCCCATTCTACTCCTAATTCGGCTAGAATGTGAGAGTTAGAAAAGATCTAACTGCAGTTCAGACGTAAGCGGAGGGCGTTGCCGGGGCGGCGGCGCCGGCGGGGGCTTTGAGCTGGGGCGCGGAGGCGGCTTTTCGCGGTTCGGCGAGAGGTGGTTCGTGGCGGAGCTGGCGGGTCTTGGCTAAGGCGCGGCGCTTGGCTTTGCCCTGCAGACGCAGCGTCAGTTCCATGTGTTCCAGCAAAACTGAAGAAGGCGATTCAGCGCGCGTCGCGGCCTGACGAAAGTTTTCGTATGCGGTTGATTTTGGCCAGCCAATCCCCCAGGCGGCGCGAGGTGCTCCGCGAGGCAGGCTACGATTTCGAAATCATCTTGCCCAGCGAGACGGCCGAGTGCGGCATCTGTTCGCGCGAGACGCCGCCGGAAATGGTCGCGCGCATGGCATTCCAGAAAGCCGCCGATGTCGCTCAGCGCGTCCAATTCGACGCACTGATCGTAGCGTGCGACACGGTGGTCGAGTGCACTGGACGCATCTTGGGTAAACCGCAAGACCGTCAGCACGCGGAGGAAATGCTGCGATTGCTCAGTGGCCGCAAGCACAGCGTCTACAGCGGATCATAAGGATGGTCCCAACAAACGTGATTTTGACGAGTCGTTTATAACACCGAACTGCCCCAACACCGATCCACTTTACGTCACCATCGAAAATGGAATGGTGGCCGCGCCCGCAAGCCATCGACACGATCCGAACAGCCTGCCCAATCCCGGCGGCAAATGGCGATGGGACAATGATGCCGGTTGGATGTCAGCAGGTTATGAATTCATGAACGCGGACCTGCTGTTCTACGAAAAGACGAAAGCCTTCATCACGGAACATCGTAAAAAGACACCGGACAAGCCTTTCTTTGCAGTGCTGTCAACGCAAGTTGCACACGCCCCTGTATTGCCCGCCGAAGAGTTCAAAGGAGCAACACAAGCCGGACCGCGTGCCGACTTCGTTTGGGAACTGGATGTGATTGTTGGGCGAGTGCTGGATCTGCTGAAAGAACTGAACATCGATAACGACACTCTTGTGTTGTTCAATTCTGACAATGGACCCGAAACCCTTCATGTCAATTGGATGCGACAAGATCATGCGCA
>SYJV01000290.1 GCA_005798335.1 Planctomycetaceae bacterium
ACTTCCTTACACTGCTTCTGATTTTCACTCCAATGCGCTAAACCTCGCCGCAATGCACCCTACGCTTTCGGCACTAACCAATCCCCTTTTTTCCGTTAGCCCAGTGGCTAGAAATTCCACTTGCCGTTGAACCAAGACACCCCGATAGTGAGCCCAAAGCATCGATGCCTAACCATTGGTGAATACTCGTGCCAGCGACTTCGTGGATTTGGCAACTGTCGTCAAGCAATAAGTATCCAAAGACGCCAACCCACGTCGCGTAGCGCCACGAGCCAAGTTGAACTGCGACCAAAAGCAACAGCAGCAGAATCCAAAATTCCTTGATGTACTGAAAAACTTCACCGTACGACCAGTCTTCAATCAGGCCAAACTTTGGATCGGTCAAAAACTTGGAGCCATACAAGCCGTACAGGGCGATGAACGCTGCATCGACCGCCAGCAAGAGGAACAGCAAGCGGAATCTGGGCAGCAGACAAGTGCTAATCAAGACTTGAATACCTTTATGAGTAAATCTAACTGAGAATTGTCAAGGCAAGTTTCGTCTGCTTCTTGGCTTCTGGCTGCCTAGTCGGACAGCACCACTTTTTCCAATACAAGCCCGAATCGCAAGCGAGTGAATAACTTACGACGATTGCGACCAATTCACTCGCTTGAGCTTCGGGCTTGTATTCCGTAAAAAACGTGTCCAACTAAAATCTTACCGCATCGACAAGATGCGACGAATCGAAGGAACAATACGTGCTGCTGATCGTGCCACACGTTTCGCGGGCAGTGACCAAGGCGAGCGAAGGAAGCGGTACCTGGACTCATTCAGCAAATGTCGAACGTAACCGCGCGCTTGAAACGAGTCGACCGAACCTTCCCCCAATTTACAGGCGGCATTCATAAGTTTTTTCTTGTAGGACTCCAGTCCTTTACCCATGTCAATGCAGGTAATTCCATGTTTGCCGCATTCTTCGATCAAGTGCAGATCTCGCAACATCCCTGGCGAATACTTTGAGTATTCAATGTTGTAAGCGGACACCAGCGTATGAAGTGTCTGATGGGATTGCAGGGAGTATTCGATTGCCAGCGGCTCGCAACCTGCCCACAGTACCGTCAATAACCCACGAAAATCTGCCTGCTGATAAGTAAGCATTTCTTTAAACAGGATAGACACCCAGGCATTGGTGAACGGGTGCAGACGCTGCGTTGCTTCATATTGGGCAGCCTTCCATTTCAACAGCAGTTCCAATACCGATTGGTCGCGACAACCAAACTCAAAACGAAGCTCGCCAATATCGCGGCAAATTCTTCGTTCTGATTTGCGCAAGCCTTTCAGGTTGGCATGGCGGGAGAATAAATCCGCGAAATAGTGGTCCGTGCCTTGTTTCAAATCGATTTGCGGCGATTCCCAGTTCGTCCAACACCAGGGATTGAGCTGGCCATCCATAATCAAGAGATGATCAAATTCCCATCGTGAGATGTTTGCTTGAGAGAGCATCGCCCGCATATCCAGCGGGTCGTCTGCAAACCGAATGATCCCTTGGTAATCAGCCAGCGAACGACCCGGCGCTATGGCTATCGACTCGTTCACTCGCTCGAACGGAAAAAACGAAATGGGTTGGCCGTCGCGCGAGAAAATCGCGACTTCGATGGGCAGCTCCTTCGCGACGCATCGAGTGTACTCGGGACGAAAAAATGGGCTTGCCAAGGCTGGGTTGCCGCGCAGAATCTCAATCCATGCGTCCCCTTGGCATTCACTCAAATCCTTGGCGGCGATTACGGTCCAGCTCATTTTGCGGCCTCATTCGATCGACTCGCTTCGATCGATTTTTCGCCATTCGAAAAATCAGCAGAGGTGATTTCTTGTGGGGCCAAGAAAGTTTGGTCGGTAGCGTGCCTTGGCAAACGGTATCGCTCGAACATTGCCGGTTGAGCGAACAACTTGGGAGCAACGCTGTAAAGGTAACAGCGAACGTATCCTTCGGTCCGCTTGAGCAAAACCGTGTACGCAATGGCCGCTTCCGTTTGCCCGAATAATTCGGAAATCCACGACGCTGGTAGGTAGATCGTCAGAGTATAGAGAATTCTGCAAAGTGCGATCGCTGCGCATAGGAAAGCTCCATAGTGCGCTAGATCTCGGCGGCAAAAGCACCAACCATCATGAAAGCAAGTGTCGCGGAGATATTGACTCGTCAATCGTGACTCTGGGGTGATATGATACGCCACCGCGCGCGGTGTAAACCAACTTTCGATGCCCGCTTTGCGAATGCGTCGATAGTGGTCGGTATCATAGCCGCGAACTTGATGGGACAGATCGTATATACCTACTTCGTCGAGTATGCTGCGATGAATCAATTGGTTGCCCGAGCCAGGCCCCTGGGTTCGAGTGTAGGGACGTGGCTCCGGCCAAGTTACCGACTCACCCAGCATCCTGCGAACTCGTGGATGCAAGTTCCGCTGGCAGCCATCGGGCAATCGTAACCACAGTAACCCACCGACACAACGCACGTTCTTTTCTTTGGCCAACCGCAACAACTCTAGCAACCAACTGGGCTCTGCAACTTCATCGTCATCGAAATTAGCTATCCAGTGGCCGCTTGCCTCGCGAAATCCGCTATGCCGAGCATGAACTTGTCCTGGCTTGCGTTCCATAACGTACTTCATCGGCACCGAGGAATTTTTGGCCAGCTCCGCCACTACGGCTGGTGTTTCGTCCGTCGAACTATTGTCCACAACGATGATTTCGTAAGTGAATTCACCGCTGGTCCGCTGAGATTGCAGGCTTTGAATACACTCCCGCAACATACCAGCACGGTTGTACGTACAAAGTACGACCGACACATCCGGAACGGACACTAGAATGCCTCCAACAAAATTTAATTATTGAGCCGAAAAACCAACCCGTACATCTTGAAATACTAATTACATGGCTTGCGAACTTCGAGGGCCGAACCGAAGATCTGACTGAGTAGTTGCCGCCATTGCCGAGCCAAGTAGCAGAAATGCTGGATTTAGCAATCGTAGGTTGCTGGACAGCGGATTATCGGTCATGCACATGAAGATGAACCCAACAAAGCAAAGAAAGACCGCGATGGCCGCTACATCAAACGGATCGGTCAGTCGCCTGACATGACGCAAGATCAGGCCCATTTGCCATATCAAGACAAAACAAAATACTACTAATCCAACAGTCCCCATTTCATAGCTGATGCGCAAGAATTCATTGTGGGGACTTTCCATTTTTGGCCACACGGTAGGTATATAGCGAGCCGCGCTGGAAACACCGTGTCCCAACCAGGGTCGTTCAAAAACGCGTTCTAAAACCAGGGGCCACACATCAAATCGTCCCGTCCCGGAAACTTTATTGTTGAACAAGTCGGCAATCGTTCCCTCCCCTGTCTGTGGAAACAACCTTTGTTGCATGGCGGGCAATAAGAAAACTCCATAAGCCATGATCATGGCCAAGCCAAGACTCGCGAAACGCCAAAGTAATCCGCCGATTTTCGGATGAAAGACCGGAAGTACTAACATACACAGCGAAGCTCCTCGGCTCCCCTCAATTGCAGAAACTAGTAAACAGCTTCCCCAGACTGTGATACAGATCGTAATTCTTTTTGGATACATCGCGACCGCAACTGCGGCCGGCAACAATAGGCTCATCGAATGCGGTCGGCCGTCCAGTGCCATGCCAGACGTAATCGTACCGGTACCAAATTGTACTAATCCCAGTTTCCATAGCGCGATGCAACCGAACGCCACAATTACGCTTGCCGAAAAAGCATACAACAAGATCGACATTTGCCCTCGTGAGCGCACGAACATGGCACCTCCCAATCCATAGAGAAATGGCGTCGAAAGCTCGAAAGCAAACTTGATCGCGTCTTCGTCCAAGCCATCTAACCAAGTCAGGGAAAGCCAAACCACGCCATACCAAACCAACCACAGGGCGCCGCCTGGCCACAAACGCAGTCGCTCTGGCGCCAGCCCTGCTTTGACTAAGATCAACAGACATAGCAGCAGCGGAACAAACAGCGTTAGGAAGGCCAGATAATTTAGGCCACCAATGTACAGGTCTCGAAAACTGGATATCGCTGACATCAGTGGAACAAGCATTGCAAATAAGAAGCCCAACTCGGGCTTCTCGCCTTTGGCAAAAAGAGCCACATCCGTTGGCCGACCGCCGGTATGGCCGATCTCCATTCGACTTGCCATTTTCGATTCGATCATGCGCCGCGGCTCCCAACGATGCTAGTGGAGCCACGCGCCTGCTGATCGCCCAGCTCGCGTCGCAGGTACCAAATACGGACCAACAAACCCGCGAAAGTCCCAATCACCATCGACAACGCGGCACCCAGTGGGCCAAGCTCGCCGATTAATGCCGCAGCCGAAACGATGGTCAACAAACACCGGATGCAGTCGCCAATGAAATTCAATCTCGAATGTCCCATCGCTAACAAGGCATTGCCAGCCACAATATCAATGGTCTGTAACCAGCAGCCCAATGACAAAACGAAAATCGTCGCTTGTACTCCCGAGTATTGAGACCCGAAACCGAGGCTGATTAACTGATTGCCGAAAACAATCATACCGGCCGTGACAACAGTCATCAGCGCCAAAGTGTAGTGCAGTGTCCGCGATACGTATCTGGCAAGCGAAGCTCGACCTCCTTGCACGAACGCGACCACCATGCGCGGTGCCATGTATTTTCCAGCTCCCCGCAACAGCACTTGCGCAATGCCAATCAGAGTTAGACAAGCCGCAAATAAGCCAGTATCGTCGATACCCGCTGTCGATGCCAGAAACCAAGGCAAGATGGTCGGTGCGCTACTGCCAATCAAGTATGACCCTAGCGCCCATTTGCCAATCGTCCAATTAAATAGAAAATCTGGCAGAATCCTGCCAGAATGGAATTCTAAATCTACGATCAAGCGCGGCAACCAAGCGACTCCAATCACCGAACATGCGACTCCGATCACCAACACAACGTTGACGATACTGAGATAATCGCTCAACACCAGCGATCCCAGCGCCGCGATCTGTAAACCTGTAACCAATGCGTCCAAGCAAGTTACTTCGAACTGACGCAAACGATTGTGGAGATAATTGTGCAGGAAGTCCCGCAACATCATGCCTGGAAAACAAACTGCCAAGGCCAGCATAGCCCGGCTCAGTTGATCACCCTCGGCGCTGGCTTGCCGCGTTATCGCTCCGATAGCAACTGCGACAACCGCGAATAGTGTCAGGACTATTGCGTGGACAAAGGCGCTAGCGGAATATTGCCGCGTACGAGAATCGTCAAAGTGTGGAACGTGAACCAAATACGGTACATGAATAATCTGATCGCTAATACACTGCAGAAGCGTAAATAGGCCTGCGGCTAAGAAGTAGACTCCCAAGCTCTCCTTGCCAAGATAACGCCCAACCGCCAGCGATGTCAAAAAGCTAGCGCCACTGACGATTCCTTGGTCGATCAATGCCAAGGCCGCTCGATTGGAAACCAACCATGGTATCCACTCAGCATGACTGGACGAACTCGCAACAGCGCTATGCGAGTTAGGATCGATGGCCGCTGAGGATGGGTCAGTGAAGCTCATCTCACCCTCACTCGCTTCAATTTCCCCAACGAATTCCGGATGACTTCCGCCCAGCCATCCAATTTGCCTGCCAGGCTGGCTCCACAATCTCCGGGAGCGACATCAAATCGCGGCAGGTGATACAAATCATCAGTTGGTTTAACGCAGCAATTACCAATTTGAAAAGCACTGTTACAACCAAGTTTGGCGACAATCGAGGCCATGGCATCCGAAGCAAACCCGTTGCGCGGATCTCCGAATGGGTATGCGGCAGCGGGTCGATTAATAGAGAATTCTTTAGCAAGAAACGTAACGCAATCTCGCAGATCATCAGCGAGTTTCTCACTGTCGCCTCGAAAATCTGCGTGGGTATGAGTATGCGCCCCAAATTGAATTAGTCCCGAATCCAACATACGCCGACATTCGTCCAGCGTAAGCGGACGCCAAGCCTCTGAAGGAACACTCTTGGACGCACCGACCATCCAGTCATCGAACGGAAATGGATCCGAACAGCCGATGTACGCAGTTGCCAAGAAAACTGTCGCTGGAACCTTCAATTCCTCAAGCACAGGAAGCGCATACAGGTAATTGTTGGCATAACCGTCGTCAAAAGTAACCGCAAAGGCCCGTTGGCTGAGCCGTTCGCCGGTGCGATGTGCAGCGACGACTTGGTCGAGCGAAAAAGCGCGATAGCCTCGCCGCAGCAAGCCCTTCAATTGATTAGCAAAGCGAGCCGGAGTGACTGAATATGTGGGACTAAACCGGTTCGTCGGCGTGGGACAGACTCGGTGGTACATCAGAATGCCACAGGTACCCGCCTGCCGGCGGCGCGGCAATAAGCGACAAGGGACAGTCAACCAACTCACCAGGTTATGTCGCAACTGCCGTGCTCGCACCTGGCCAGCAGAGACCTCGCGCACAAAATCCGGCAGCAACAGGCTATGGGGCGTTGCGTTGACAGGTCGGTTGATATCCTCCATCAACTGGTTACCCGCTCGCGTGCAACAAAGCTCGGCTCAATTATGTCGTCCAAGTCGTCCTCTTCAGACCGTGCAGCGCGCTGCTTCTCGGGAATCTTCGTCTGACCGTCGCGGACATACTCCAAAACAAACGGCAGGCTAAATGCACCGCCGATCGCGAACAGCAGCCCAAGAATTCCAATCAATTTCTTGTTGGGGAAAGATGGTCGCTCGTGCAGGCGAGGTTGTTCGATGACGCCAATGCTGGTGATTTGGTCGCGAGACAATTCAAGTTCGAGTCGAGCTCGTTCAAGTTGTACGGCGTGCGACTCTAACCGCTTCGTGGCGAGATCAGCATCAGTGGCTAGTTGCGTGATTTCCACTTCCTGATCATTTAACGCGCTAAGTTGCTTGTGCAAGTTTTTTAACTGCCGCTCCAATTCTTGCTTTTCGGCAACCGCTGAGGCCAGTGTCGTACGTTCGGCCATCAATTGCACGGAAAACGACTGATGTATCGGATTGATGCCTTTGTTCGTTTCCGTACGAGAATTGCTGGTGGCGGCCAGGATTAATTTTGCGTCCTCCAACTGCTTCCGAATGGCTTTAACGTTCGGATGGTCCTCGTTGTATTTGCTGAGCATTTCCTTTTCGCGAATTTCCAGTTCGTACAATTTCTGTCGCATACCCGCACTAGTCTGATCATCTACACCGCTGGTCGCATTCAACGTCACCAATTCGGGCAAATCCTTCATAATGAATTCTAATTGTTGTACGCGAGTTTGGCTGGACACAGTAGAACGAGCGTTGGCCAGCAATCCAGCCTCAGCCTCATCGATACGTCGTTCTACGTTGGCTCGCTTGCCATCGACCGACCCCATGCAGTAGCGATTCTTGGCAGCATTGAGCTTTTCGAGTGCAGCATTCATTTGATCCGTCAGCACTTTGTTTTGGGCCAGCAAGAATTCGTACGAACCAACTGTTCTGTGGACACGCGAGTGTTCTTCGAGAAAAATCTCCGACAAAGTTTGCATCACGATGAATGCCTGCTTGGGTGTCGAGGCGCTGTACGTTGCAACTACTACATTCGAGGTGCTTGGTGTCGAGACTTTGAGCCCTTGTTGAAATGTGATGATGGCACGTTCCAGGTCGGAAGTCGGGTCGATACTCGCAAGCCAATTGCGAGGAATGCTCAGCAGACTTGTCTTTTTCGGCTGGATGTTCTGCTGGGAAGTCGCTTCGATTCCATTGAGAATCGCGTCCGTACCCATGCGCTGGACGACGCGATCTGCGACAGTTTCACTCAACAATATTTCTTGCACCGACTTGACGATGCTGTCGCTGGTCCGATGTACTTCAGCCGATTCACCCACTGTACCCGTAGCGACGGCTTCGTGTCCAAAGCGAATCAAGTATTTCGCGGTCGACCGATACTTGCGTGGCGCAAAAAGAATGACGCTGCCGACCAAACTGCAAGTGGCCAGAAAGAAAATGGCGCTATAGTGACCGTGGCGCATCAATATCGACACAACATCGCGCCAACTATGGATTGTAACGATTGAGTTTTGAGGCTGCATTAATGGCCACTCGACGTATCTAAATGGAGCGTAAGGTGGTCTGCACTCCATACAGATTAGTCACCTAGCCATGGCAACCCAAGGAAAAGTCATTTCAATTTGCCCACTAAGGGGCAATCCTAATGGATTGCCTTGGACTATTGGTTAACTTCATACAATCCTACCGCAACCCAGACCACATTGCTCGACCCTATCGGTGATTCCGAGTGGTTTGATTTTGCTTAATTTAGGTGATGCGCCAGTTCGGACGCCCGCGTCGAGGGAGTTGCGTGTTGATCCAAGGTCTCTCGTCCGGTTACTTCGAAGCCGAACAAGCTCACTATCTGAATATAGAAATAATACAAATTGGGCACCAGGAACAGTACTAACAACGTGGACATGATCAAGCCGAATGCCAAACTGGTCGCCATTGGAATCAGCACCTGTGTTTGCAGCGACTCTTCGACCAAGATTGGCAGCAGACCAGCGACCGTGGTGATACTGGTCAGAAACACCGGTCGCAATCTCCGCCGCCCAGCCATCATCAGAGCTTCGTGCAGCGGCATCCCTGAGCGAATTTGAAGGTTGATAAAATCCAATAGCACAATTGAATCGTTTACTACGACACCGGTCAACGAGACCAATCCGAACATGCTGAACAGAGTGATAGGCAGTCCCATAAGTGCGTGTCCAAATACGGCGCCAATGATCCCAAACGGAATAATCGCCAGGACAAGCATCAGTCGATGCGAGTAGACATTCTCGCCGATCACGTTGCCGTCATCGACGACGATTCCAATCGCCATCAAGAAAGCAAACATACTCAACATATTCATCGACTGGCCAGTTGCCAACAACACGATCCCAGCGCCAAAGACGCTGATGGGAATTCCCATGGCCACCCAAAAAGCCAACCGAATGTCCAAAAAGAGAGCGAGCAATATGAACACAATCGTGGCTCCCTGAATGCCATTTTCGGTTAGCATTTGCAGGCGATCACGCACATCGACGCTTTCATCTCCCCAAGCTTTTAGTCGATAACCCGGCGCGATTCGATCGCCCTCGCCGGTTACAAAATCTCGCACAGCGTCGGCAATTTTCAACAAGTCTTCATCTGCAGTACGCGCCACTTCGATAACCAGCGCCGGTTCACCATTGACTTCGTTAATCGCAGGTACGTCGTCGAAATCATCGATTACATTGCCCAGGTCCTTGACTCGCAGAACGGCTCCGTTAGATTGCGTGATAACCGGTAGAGTTTCAATCTCTTCTCGCGTTTCACGTTTGTTTTTCCGCGTAAAAGAATCTCCCGACCGTCGGTGCGCATTTGACCGCCCGGAGTTTCAATACTCTGCCGGCGCAAAATTTTCGCCCCATCGTCGAGATATTTCTCGATTCCCCAGCGACAATTTTTGCCGGTTTCCATGCCTATGATGACGTAGAGTATGGAGAGTAAAGTTTGGAGAGTAGAGCAATTGTCCTCAATTGCTCAGAAAACGATTGAAATTACTCAGAAAACGATTGAGGACAATCGTTCTACTCTCTTGCAACTATGGCTGGTATGACTGGCATATCCGCGCCAATCGATACTGCAGTCCTTATCAATCAGAGGAAACCCATGTGGCGTCGACTGACACGCGATTGGTGGATCTACGCAATTACCTTAGGGCTGATGGTCCTGGGAATCTACCGGTTGTGGCCGCATTCGGAGACTCGCGCGTTGAAGATGACAGCCGGTGACGCAACCGGTCTGCGACATCGACTAGCTCTAGATATTGTCCGAGAGGCATCACATCAGGGAATGGTGATCGAAGTTGCGCCCAGCCATGGATCGGAGGCCGCACTGGCTGCGGTCAAGGCTGGCCAATTCGATTTGGCGTTAGTCCAAGGTGGATTGGCGACTCAGTTAAGTGATTCGGTGCGCCAGGTTTCCGCACTGCACATCGAACCACTGCATCTGCTGGCCAAACCCGAATTGTGCGAGCAAATTGCTGCTACAGGTTTGGGAGCGCTCGCCGGACGCAGAATCAATCTTGGCGCCATCGGCAGTGGCACGAACGCTCTAGCACGCGAAGTACTCGCGTTCGCTGGACTGCGTAGCGCTGGCGCAAACCAGCCAAGCGAGGCCAGTTACGTGCCGGACACGTTGAGCTACTCGCAATTGATGTCGGCCGCTATCGATGTCCTGCCCGATGCGTTGTTCACCGTCTCGTCACTCCCTTCGCCAATCGCCAGTTTCATGATTGAGCAGCACGGCTATCGATTGGTGCCACTAGAGTTTGGTGAAGCACTCTCACTGCAAGCGCTGCTCGAATTGGGTAAGTCTCTGAACGCGGGCCAAATAGATAAACGTCACCTGTTCAGCACTCAGATTCCTAATCACACCTACAGCGTTCGCCGTGCTGAACCGTCCAAGCCGTTGGAGACAATCGGTACTAGGCTGCTTCTGGTTGCTCACCAAAGTGTACATGACGACACGATCAAGCGGTTGCTGGATGTCGTCTACAATTCGAGCTTTGCGCGCGCCGAACGTCCAGCATTGGATGCAAATTTACTCGATTTGCCATCGGAGTACCCATTGCACAATGGTGCGGAACTCTATCGCCAACGCAACAAGCCGCTGATTGCAGGGGACGCAGTCGATTACATGGAGAAGTTACTCGCGATCGCCGCAACTGTAGTAGGTGGTTTGTTCTTTCTAGTTCAATGGCTGCTGCGCACCAGGCGTCGTCAACGCGAAGCTAGCTTGGCAAGCTACATGGAACGCGTGATCGGTATCGAGAACGAGATCATGCGTTACGAACTTGCTCGACGCCTGGATCTGCCCAGCCTGATGCAACTGCAACGCGAACTTGCGGGCTTAAAAGCCGATGCCGTGCGACGTTTTGCCAATGGCGAATTGCAAGGCGAAGCGCTTATTCAAGGGTTCTTATCGCTAGTTAATGACGCCCGCCAACAACTCACCAGGCTCATACTCCATCAGCGAGAAAATATCGAGCAATTGTCAGCCCAACGACATCTCAATCCTGATGAAATCTGGGACAAACAGACCAGCCTCTAGTGCCAATACCGTTCAACGAACGTGGGATAAGCTTCCAGCTTGTCAATATCTTGTGCAAGCAATGGCGAAACTCCGCTCCAGGTTGACAAGCTGGAAGCTTATCCCACGTTCGTTGAACGGTATTGCCTCTAGTGCCGCATCCTGAAAATGGCCCATGCGTAGTCTCGTTGAGCTTTTTCGCGTTGGTTGTTGATACTGCGTCTTGGATGAGATTATTTCCAAAACTCTGATCGCTGTGTCAAAATTAGCTCGGCTAACAATTCCCCGAGCTGCGGCGCGTTGTACTCAGCGGCATGCAGGCCGCTGAGAGTATCCACCGTCTGAAATCGATGACGCGCCCGATCCGAAATCCTAAATTCGCAAGTAGCAATCCGCGATGTGGGATAGACAGCCGCACCTGGAACTACGACGATCATTCATTCCCATGCTGACTTGCTGCTAACAACCGCCATGTAGATGGATACAACCGAATGTTTCGCCTGGTTATAGCTTTGCTCGCTTGCCTCGCTGTCATGGCGAGCGACTCGGTCGTTGCCGCGCCGCCCAACATTGTTTTCTTCCTAGCTGACGATCTCGGTCAACGTGATTTGGTTTGCTACGGCAGCCGGTTTTACGAGACACCTCATCTCGATCGACTCGCCAGGGAAGGAGCGAAGTTCACCGACGCGTATGCCGCTTGTCCTGTCTGTTCACCGACGCGAGCGAGCATCATGTCGGGGCAATGGCCGCAGCGATTGGGGATCACCGACTACATTGGCGCGCCGCTGAAACCCGAGGATTGGGAACGAAACACCAAACTGCTTCCAGCGCCGTACACGGATCGGCTAGCGCTCGACACTCCAACGCTCGCGAAGTCTCTGAAGACCGCCGGTTATGCGACGTTCTTCGCTGGCAAGTGGCATCTCGGGCCCGCAGGATGGTGGCCAGAGCAACAAGGCTTCGATTTCAACTTCGGTGGAATTGATCGAGGCGGACCGTATGGCGGAAACAAGTATTTTTCGCCGTATGGAAATCCGCGATTGATTGATGGACCGCCCGGTGAGCACTTGCCTGATCGGCTGGCGACAGAAACTGCGAAGTTCATCGAAGCCCACAAGGAGCGGCCGTTCTTTGCTTACTTTTCGTTCTACGACGTGCACACGCCACTGATGGCACGTGCGGACTTGCGAAAGAAATACGAGGAAAAACGACAGCAGTTGGGCTTGGTCGCCCAATGGGGACGCGAGCACCAGCGGGATGTACGGCTGGTCCAGGAACACGCTGTCTACGCAGCGATGGTCGAAGCGATGGACCGCGCGGTAGGTAAGGTGCTCGCAAAGCTAGATGAACTCAAGCTGACTGAAAACACGCTGGTCATCTTCACCAGCGACAACGGCGGCCTGTCAACCAGCGAAGGTTGGCCGACATCAAACGTGCCGCTGCGCGGCGGCAAGGGCTGGATGTACGAAGGAGGCATTCGCGAACCGCTGCTCGTCCGCTGGCCCGCAGTCGTTAAACCGGGCCGAGTAATCGACACGCCGGTCAGCAGCCCAGATTTCTTCCCAACATTACTCGATGTCACCGCCTCGAAACCCCAGCCCGGCCAAATACTAGACGGAGTGAGTCTGCTGCCCCTGCTGCGTGGCGAGTCATTGGTCGAGCGACCGTTGTTCTGGCACTACCCGCACTACGGCAATCAAGGCGGCGCGCCAGGCGCGGCAATTCGGCGAGGCAATTGGAAACTGATCGAATGGTTTGAAGATAGCCACGTCGAACTATTCAATCTTGCTGCGGACCTCAGCGAAGAAACGGATTTGGTCGAGCGACAGCCGCAGCGAGTTGCGAAATTAATGGACGAATTGCACGCTTGGCAAAAGGAAGTTGGTGCAAAATTTCCGATACTCAATCCGAACTACGACGCCACTCAACTCAGCTATCGCGGCATGTAACTTGCTGGCGACGAATCGCTCACCTCCGACAAGTGGCTCGATCAGCACGTGCACTCGGGACATGGGTCATTGGGTGCCAAATATCCAGCCAAAACATGTCCCAGCGGGGCACGACTGCATCGGCTTTATGCGACAGGCCCAAGGAGCA
>SYJV01000291.1 GCA_005798335.1 Planctomycetaceae bacterium
AAGCGCTAGCGAGTGCGTCAAACCAGCACGCGTTAAAAGACAATACCGTTCAACGAACGTGGGATAAGCTTCCAGCTTGTCAATATCTTGTGCAAGCAATGGCGAAACTCCGCTACAGGTTGACAAGCTGGAAGCTTATCCCACGTTTGTTGAACGGTATTGCGTTAAAAGAGCACACGTCAATCCAGGCTCTCACTCGCTTGCGCTTCGGGCTTGTATTGGTAAATTCCCATCTGCCGCTCACCTTTTTACAAGGAATTGTTGGGCCCGAATACAGGCAAAAATGCCAACGACAGAAAATTCTTGGATTCCACGCAACTCATCAGAGCAGGTCACGATAATATCCAGTGTGACTGATGAATGGGTGTGACTGAAATCCAATTGAGTTAATTGAACGCCGTCGCGGTGCGAATGAACTCCAGAGTTGTCCATGGAGCGCCGCAAATCGGTGCCGTTAAACAATCACAGTACAGCTCATAACTCATTGGAATTCGCTCCAAGCGTAATTGATCCGTGATCGAACGGTTGCAAGGCTTGGCGAGTTTCTTGTGCTAGTTCAGTTTTCAGTATGCGAATTTGGGACGAATGGGTCCCTAAATTTCCCAATTGCCAGCCTCTATTGAGAATGGAAAGTGACAAACATGACGGCTTTACTAAGAAGTGGTTCTTCTGGTCCGGATGTCGTGAGACTGCAGAACGATTTGAACCGCGCTCTAGTACCAAGTCCAGGATTAAACCCGGACGGTTCCTTTGGATCGTTAACCGCAGCGGCTGTGCGCGCGTTTCAGACTCAACGTCGCATCGATTCCGATGGTGTTGTCGGACCAGTCACTCAGTGCGTATTGCGAGGCGGACCAAGACCCTCGCCAAGCATTCACTCCGTGCGGCTAATTCCTCAACCCACGCCAACCACATGCTGGGCAGCCGCGACAGCCATGCTCAAGAACAGCACGGTGCTAGCAATCATTGCGGCCACGCCTCCCGATTTAGTCACCAGTAGCGGAGGGACGGCCAATTTTTCCAATCGAGCCGACAACGTCACCGGAAATCAACGATTCGCCGCAGCGCACAATCTGCGATACCATGCTCCACAATCTTGGTCAGTTGCCGGACTGAAGGGGTTGATTCAAAGCAGTCCCGCGATGCTCTCCATGTTATGGAGTCCCAGCGACTATGCCGCTGGTGCGGGTTCATCCGGCCACCGCATAGTCGTTTACGGCATCGACACCGACGACGACCCAACCGGTCAGGGCACACTGCTTCATATCCACGACCCCTGGGCCCCAAACGCCGGCAGGACCCATCAAATCAGCTATTTCAAAATGGTCAACGACACTCCATGCATGACCTACGGCGTTTTCACTCGCTGACACATTGCCGAAAATCGCGTCAAAAAGTTTATCTGTTTCAATTCCCAGCCCCCGCTGATCCTGTCTGGGAATTCGGTGAGTATGGCGCGTTTGTATTTGCGAGTCCTATCGGGTTGTCCTCTTGCGTTTCTTTTGGCCTAAGGCGAGCGGCAGATAGTTTCTTACCAATACAAGCCCGAAGCGCAAGCGAGTGTATGCCAGGATTGACGCACTCGCTTGCGCATCGGGCTTGTATTCGCTGAGGCCTTGGTAAATTCCCATCTGCCGCTCGCCTAAAAGCAATGCCACGGGTCTGAGAATATAATGGTTAAATGGTTTCCACCTGTATTGCAGAAAGTCCTCTAGTCGGCATCGCGTTAGTCAGGCTGTTGAGAATGAACATTGAGGTCCAAGATTTCCAAACGCGGTTCATTTTGCCATTCGAATTCAACTGGTCAGAGCAACGGCAACTGGCCGAACTGCTTCTATCACAAAAGTGGCTGGGAAAAATTCTGTGGGAAAAATTGGATAGTTCCCAGTATCTCGATAATGTCGTTCCCAATTTATCGTTAACCAACCTAATGGATTGCTTCCGGCTAACCAAAGAAGCCAGCGATGCCCTGCAACTCACTTTCGAACCACGAGAGGATCTACCACTTGCACTAATGGATGAAACACTTCGAGCGGAGGTGTTCTTGTCCCGTTACGGTAGTGGCGTCTTCTCGATCGCGGTGACGTATCAGGCCCCAACGGCGAACGAGGGTAGTGGCCGTCCGGCGGCGGATTCTGTCTTGAAATTCAACCATTTGCATCATCTGGGCCCAGAAGAACAATATGCGCATAAAAAATTCGTAGCCCAACCGCGGCCCCTGGTGAAGTTTCAGGATGCGAGCGGCGTTGAAGATACTTGTCCGTTAATCGACTTGATAGATAGGCTGCTTCCGAAGCAGAACGGGGCTGGCAACGATCCAAGAAAAACAATTGCCTTACGGAGGTTACAGCGCAGCCTTTCGGTCTATACTGTTGTGCGGTTGCCGCATACCAACCGCAATTTCCATTCTCTGGAAGTTCGACAAGAATATGCCGATCTACTTGGCAAATTGCAACGCCTGATGCTTCCCAGATTTGCTGGCGTCAGCCTGGAGTCGATCACCAAAAATTCATTGACGCTGAACGATTCGCACTGGATGTGTGTTGGCAATCTCGCTGCGGCGCATTTGCTGGTCGACCAACCCTTTGATAGTGGCGGGCAGGATTCCGACTTTAATGGACACCGGTTGCACATGGCAATGGAGAAGATGTTCTTCGTCTACTTGTTCGTATTGCAGCAGAGATTGGCGTTGCAGACATTGACCGGTGAGGCAATTACATTGATTGATCTGCATCGGAACAACCCCACCGCAGCCTATCGTGACATGGAACGACTTCGCAAGGCGCTGATGGACTTTACGATCCGTTCGCAACCGGAATTGATTTCCAACGAGGACAATTCGACGAACATCTACCATCATTGCCAGCAGGTTCTCGGCGTCTGCGACGCCCAGGTACGACTTCATCGCGCGTTGGCGGATGTCGATGCACAGCGCATCGCCCATAATGAAATGCAGGTCCAGCATAATTTCCATTGGCTCGAACTGTTGATATTCGCAGTCTACGCCATCGAATTGGCAACTCACAGCGCGCAAGTCTTCGGTGTCGATCTACATCGCCCGACAGTCTTTTCTAACTGGGGTTTGTTGATTATCGTCGTTTTGCCAGCGCTGGTCGTGGCGGCTTGGCATCTGGACTTGCGATTCTTCAAGCCCTTGGCGGCCCACGATTCAACAGTTGACTCACGAGTTGATCGCAAGGAACAAAACTGGGTTCAATACTGGAATCAGTTGTGCAGTCGACGCGTCGAGCGCCGCTGGATGTCAATGTTGGCACTGGCCGCCGCCGTGGCAGCCTATGTCAGTCTCAGCAGTTGGAGTCAGCGAACAACCAAGTCGGAACCCCATCCAACGCCTTCCAATTCAAGTGGTACCGTAGAAATCAAGCAACCGGGCTTGTCGATTCAGATCCGCCAACCACAGCAGCCTCTGGACATTAAGATCGGCCTGCCAGATCCTCCAGCCCACTAAGCTAGTTGGACAGCGCCATTTTGTGTGCAAGGTATGGCTTTTGGTCCTAGCCATTTCGTCGTTTAACCCGCAGCCGCTAGGCGAGGATTGGGTTGAGCTTGGCTTTGCAAAAAGTTCGAAAACTCAACCCAATCCTCGCCTA
>SYJV01000292.1 GCA_005798335.1 Planctomycetaceae bacterium
GATGGCGAAACTCCGCTACAGGTTGACAAGCTGGAAGCTTATCCCACGTTCGTTGAACGGTATTGCGACTAATGGGCAAGCAATGGGAGCGGCCACTGGCCGTAAACAAAATGTCGGTAGCTATGATAACCTCACCAAGCGTTTCTACTCAGATGACCTTTGTATGGGACGTGGCGGAAACGATTTCTCCCGTGGTTGGTCACCGAATCGCCGATGCACATCGGCCCGCATCTGAGGCTCGAAATGAAAGCTCCTACTCTACCCCATGCATCGCCGACAATGCCAGCATTTTCTGTGTTGAAGCGGGAACGGGCAACGGTAGGCTGGAGTTCATCAATCAACGGATTGGCAAACCCGTACGCATTGGCGGCGTCATGTTCAAGCTGCTCAAACGTTACGGTATTTCTGACCAAGAGATTGCCGAGGGTTTGACTGCATACGCAAACGGCTGTGCATGAGATGCGCTGTCCGCGAGCCATACATTCGATACAATCGGCAAATTCTCCCTAAACTGCCGATCTGGAACCAGTCGATAAAGCACAGTGATGGACCGATTCATCTGGCCGCCGGTAGGATGGGGAATCATGCAGCGAACGAAATACTCATTGCTTTTCGTACTTTTAGGATGCCAATTCGCGGTGTTTTCGGGTTGCACAATGTGCGCCAACGGAAACTTATGCGATTACTCAGCGGAGGGTGGGAAATGGCAGCGAGCAAATGCGGCATGTGGTCGAGTTGGCTCGATCTTCAGTGACCTTGAAGCATATTCGGTGGGTGTCACAACTCCAGCACCTGGTTATGATGGGGAAGAAACAAGCAAATCAGCGGCGGAGCCGGAAGATAGCTCCGAGGAAACCGATTTGGAACCTCCGCTGCCGACTGAGCCCGAGATGCAGGACGACGAGCAAGAATCCTCCGCTAACAAGGAGGTGCGTCACTAATTTTCCAAAAGTGCCAGCGTGAGACGACATACGACTGTTGATCCGAGTTTACCCGAGCCGGCTCGAAATATTCTTACAATTCTTCAATCATTGCTGGGAGTCCATCGTAAAACGGCGCTTGAGCTGGTACATGCTGGAGCAGTATTCGTAAACGACCGAACGGTCAGCCAAGCACATTGCAAGCTTTCCCTGGGCGATCGCATCGAAGTCGAGTATGCACCCCAGCCAGCCAAGGTCGTCTCAAAACGGCAAGGATCCAAGCCGCAATTCGAAATTGCATATGACGACGAACATTTAATGTTGGTCGTGAAACCAGCGGATCTATTGACTGTGCCTACGCCGAAACGAGAACGCAATACGTTGATCGGTCGCGTCCAGCAATGGCTCGACGACCAGCAACCTGGAACGCGGGCATTCTGTGTGCAGCGACTGGACCGAGGCGTTTCAGGGATAATTGTGCTGGCCAAATCACTAAAGGTCGCCGAGCTGCTGCGGAATCAATTTCAGGCTCGTAAACCCGATCGGCAATATATCGCGATCGTGGCCGGAAAAATTGTGAACTCGGTTGGAACGATGAAATCATTTTTGGCCACTGACAAACAGTTGAATCGCTTTTCAGTCGAAGACGAACTAGCTGGCGAGTTGGCGATAACGCACTACGAAGTTAAGGAATTTTGGGAAGACTCGACATTGGTCGAGGTTCGCTTAGAAACCGGACGCCGCAATCAAATTCGAGTTCACTTTGCCGAAGCAGGGCACCCTGTGATTGGTGACCCCAGATACCGTACGCAACAGGCCGCACATCGCTGGTGGTCGCATAAACGTCTCGCGCTGCACGCCGAGTCGCTGGGATTCGAGCACCCCATCAGCCATGCCTCAATCAAGTTCATCGCACCTTGGCCCCAAGAATTTCGCGATTTTCGCAAGGCCGCACGGCGATCTCTGCCTGATAGATCGCCATAGCTTCCGATACCTGGAGGCTTACATTCCGAATCTAATTGTATCGACTCGAACATTGGCGAAACTCCCCAGTGCTAACAGCCTCATGCGATCAGCGGCGGTCCAATCGACGCTACCGATCGAAGATGCTATCTTCGTGATGCTTGGCAGCGTTTTTTTATCAGTCACAGGTCATTGCCAAACTTGAGCTGTGAATCTCCAAGATCGACCATGCCAAGAATGCGAATGTGTCTGCATGGCCGACAACTTGAGCTAGGGAATTCTGTTCATGCCCATGGATAAAGGACGAAGATCGAGCGAACTATCCATCGGACTTTATTTGATTAACCGACTGATGGATTACGGCATCAAGGATGTGTTTGGAATTCCAGGCGATTACGTGCTGGCGTTCTACAGCATGTTAGAACACAGTCCGATCAATGTTGTCGGCTGTACCCGCGAGGATTGCGCGGGATTCGCGGCCGATGCGTACGCGCGCATCAATGGCATGGGGGCAGTATGCGTGACGTATTGCGTAGGCGGCTTGAGCGTCTGCAACAGCGTGGCTGGAGCGTTTGCCGAGAAGTCACCGGTCGTTGTTATTAGCGGTGCTCCTGGTCTGAACGAACGCGTCAATAACCCGCTGCTCCATCACAAGGTACGCGAGTTCCGAACTCAGTTAGATGTCTTCGAAAAGATCTGTATCGCTGCCACTGAGTTGATCGACCCACTGACAGCCTTCTCGGAGATCGACCGCGTGCTAGAGGCGGCAGATAGATTCAAGCGGCCCGTGTATATCGAGATCCCGCGCGATATGGTTTCCGTTGTCCCACCGACCGCTCACGTGTTTCACAAACAACGGCTTGTGAACGAACCAAGGGCACTGCAAGAGGCAGTACGCGAAGCTCACGATCGCCTGAATCATGCCGAACGTCCGATCATTGTTGCCGGTGTCGAAATCCATCGGTTTGGATTACAGGATCAAGTACTCCGCTTGGCTGAGCAAGCCAAAATTCCGATCGCCGCTACCTTGCTGGGCAAGAGCGTCGTACGTGAAAAGCACCCGCTGTATATTGGTCTATACGAAGGAGCGATGGGGCGGCACGAAGTGACTCAGTTCGTTGAGGACAGTGATTGTGTTTTGCTGTTGGGTGCGTTCATGACCGACATCAACTTGGGAATTTTCACTGCCAAGCTAGATGTGGCCAAGTGCATTTACGCGACCAGCGAACAACTTCAAGTTTCTCATCACTATTACCATCACGTGCCGCTGGAAGAATTCATAATCGGTTTGCTAGCCAGCCGACCAACTCCAAAATTTCGAGAGATCCCGGAAGTGTTGCGGGCCAAGCCCTCGATGCCTTTTGAAATTCAGGCGGACCAAGCATTGCGAGTCAGTCGCATTATGGCCGCGATCAATCCGCTGCTGGACGACCAAACGATCGTGATTGCCGATATTGGAGATTCGCTGTTCGCAGCTACTGAATTGGTCGTTCACGAGCGAACTGAGTTTATTAGCCCTGCCTACTATACGTCGATGGGGTTCTCCGTCCCGGCGGCTTTGGGAGCCTGTTTCGCCAAACCCGATAAACGCGTCGTGGTCATCTGCGGAGACGGTGCCTTTCAAATGACCGGAAACGAATTGTCATCGATCGTACGCAATGGTTTTTCACCGATCATCATTTTGTTAGACAATCACGGTTATGGCACCGAGCGTTATCTCCAGGAAGGCGATTGGAAATACAATGAAATCCATCCGTGGAATTATTCGCGACTAACTGAAGTCTATGGAGGTGGCCAAGGGTACTCGGTTCAAACCGAGGGCGAGTTTGTTCAAGCCTTGCAGCAAGCTTGGGGAGACCGAACTCAATTCCACTTGATTCAAGTGAAGCTCAGCGAAGGTGATGCGAGCCAAACCTTGTTGCGATTGGCCGATCGATTGGGCGCGCGAGTCGCTGGTGGCAACTCCGGAAGTTGAAACACGCTGGCTATTAGGCGAGCGGCAGATGGGAATTTACCAAGACAATAGCGAGTACAAGCCCGAAGCGCAAGCGAGTGCGTCAATCCTGGCACACACTCGCTTGCGCGTCGGGCGTGTATTGGTAAGAAACAATCTGCCGTTCGCCTTATAATTCATATGCCATCCTCCTCCGCCGGACTGCTTTTCGCTTTACATGCGACTGGCAATTCCGGCAACTTCCAACGGATGAGCGCCGTAGAGGCCCAGAGAAGGTGCTTCGCTGCTGGGAAACATTTTTCCGCGATTGGCGATTTCGTACGGATCGCACGCACAGCGCACGCGCTTCATCAAGTCGATCGAATCCGGTGAAAACATTCCGGGCAAGAATTGGCGCTTTTCCATGCCGACGCCATGTTCGCCGGTGATCGAACCGCCCAGTTCGATACAGAGATTAACGATTCTTGCAGCCAGTTCCTCCGCGCGGTGCAGCGCCCCTGGTTGGCGACCGTCGAACATGATTAGCGGGTGCAAGTTGCCATCGCCAGCATGAAAGACGTTTGCAACCTGGATGTTCGCCTCTCGTGAAAGCTGTTCGATGCGAGTCAACGCAAATCCCAGCTTGCCGCGCGGAACCACTCCATCTTGGACAATGAAATCGGGATACAATCGCCCGACAGCCGAAAAGACGCTTTTGCGACCTTTCCAGATTTTCGCGCGTTCGTCGCTATCGGCCGCCACCCACACTTCGGCTGCATTGCTGTGCGCGATTAACTTATCGAGTTTGATGCGTTCGGTCGCAACCGCTTCGGCGGTTCCATCCAGTTCCACGATCAACACAACTTCGACATTGGGAGGATATTTTGCACCGACTGCCGCAGTGGCGGCTTTCATGCTGAGCGAATCCATGATCTCGATGGCACCGGGCAGTAGGCCGCTGGATATGATCGTCGCCACTGCCTCTCCAGCAGCCTGCAGAGTCTTGTAACCCGCCAGCACAGTATGGTAGCGCTCTGGCTTGGGTAACAATCGCACAGTGATCTCGAGAGCGATTCCCAGCAAGCCTTCGCATCCTACCAACAAACCAAGCAAATCTGGGCCGACCTGTTCGCCACCGGCACAGCCAACACTCACCACCTCGCCATCGGCTAGCAGGAATTTCATAGCCAGAACGTGATTGCTGGTCATACCATATTTCAAACAGTGGGCGCCGCCAGAATTGAACGCAACGTTGCCTCCAATCGTGCACACTTGCTGGCTGCTTGGATCGGGCGCGTAATACAATCCAGAACTAGCAACATGCTGAGATAGCATTGAATTGATCACGCCCGGCTGAACCACTGCGGTCCGACCTGGAATATCGGTAGACAGGACCTGGTTCATGAGATTCAAGGCGATCACGATACCATCCGCGTGGGGCAACGAACCTCCCGACAAACTAGTACCGCTACCACGTGCCACGAATGGAATTTGCCAAGCGTGACAGAGCCGTACGATGCGCACCACTTCCTCTTCGGTAGTGGGCATCACAATCGCCAGCGGTTTTACGGCAAACGCGGTGAGCCCATCGCTCTGAAACGCCGCCAGCGCAGATGCACTGGTGAGCATCCGCTCGGCAGGAAGCCCTTCACCGAGTTCAGAAAGGAAGTCTTGCATGGAAAAGTATGGCTGGACAGATGACTTATGTATAAACCGCGGCTTCGGGGTGAGTCGCTGCAGACAATGCAGCGCCTGGTTCGACCGCGTAATTCAGATCTCGCAGGATCGTTTCGAGCGCCGACAGAATCAAAGTGACGTTAGCCACCGAACTGCTCGCACCCATCAGGCCGATCCGCCAGGCCTTGCCTTTGAACGGCCCCAATCCAGCACCGATCTCAATATTGTACTCAGTCAACAACCGTTTGCGCACAACCGCATCGTCCACGCCCTCTGGCACTCGCACGGCATTCAGCGTCGCCAGAGAATGCTGAGGTATAAAGTTTAACCCCATCGCCTCTAGTCCCGCTCGCAGCATACGATGGTGCTTCAAATGGCGAGCGATTCGCTGCTGTAATCCTTCTTCGAGCACCATCATCAATGACTCACGCAACGCGTAAGTCATATTGATTGGAGCCGTGTGGTGATAGACTCGATCGCTGCCCCAATAGTTGCGAATCATAGAAACATCCAAGTACCAACTGGTAACCTTCGTCTTGCGCTTATCGAGAGCCTCCATCGCGGACGCTGAAAAGGTGACGGGTGCCAGGCCTGGCGGGCAACTCAAACATTTTTGAGTGCCCGAGTAGCAAGCATCGATTCTCAGTCGGTCGACGGGTATATCGATTCCTCCTAAACTGGTCACCGCATCGACGATCAACAACGCACCATACCGGTGGACGATTTCGGATATTTCTTCCAGCGGTTGATGTTCGCCGGTGCTCGTTTCGGCGTGCACAATCCCGATCGCTTTAGTTCGAGGATTCGCTTTGAGAGTCGCCTCGACTTGCTCAGGCGCGATCGCCGTGCCCCACGCGCTTTCGATCGCATGCACATTCGCTCCATAGCGCTGAGCGACATCTTTCATGCGTCCGCCAAACACGCCGTTGACACACACGATCATCTCGTCGCCAGGTTCGATCAGGTTGCATACGCATGCTTCCATGCCTGCGCTGCCAGTGCCCGACATCGCCATGGTCATTTCGTTATTGGTCTGAAATACTTGCCTCAGCATTTGACGAGTGTCGTCCATAATCGCCAAATACTCTGGGTCCAAATGTCCCAAGGTAGGCGCAGCCAATGCATGCAATACGCGTTGCGGAACGTAACTGGGACCAGGCCCCATGAGAACTCGTTCAGTTGGGTTGAGTTGACGAAAGTGAGTCGCCATTGGTTTCCTAGCAAGATTCTGGTGAAATTGTTGTGTAGCTACCAATACAAGCCCGACGCGCGAGCGAGTGCGTGCCAGGATTGACGCACTCGCTTGCGCGTCGGGCTTGTATCCGCTAATGCCTTGGTAAAATCCCATCTGCGGCTCGCCTTATTATGACGCTTGAAGCTGGTTGAGCAATCGGATGCGGCAGATCTATTGCTTGCAAAAAACCGATCTGGCTAGTTCGCGACGTAATCTGTACAGTTGACCAACAACAACTGAGGAAATTTGAAGGGTGGTTTTGTTCGAGTTGGGTAAGGAGACCTTGAGAATGCGTTCACTAGCGGTAATCAATCAAAAGGGCGGAGTGGGAAAGACAACGACCGCGGTGAATATGGCTGCTGCGCTCGCCGAACAAGGTTGTCGAGTATGCATGATCGACCTCGACCCGCAGGCGCATGCGACATTGCATTTGGGACTGTCGGTGATGGACGACCAGCCGTCGGTCTACGATGTCTTATGCAGCGAGACGTCGATTTGCGATGTGCGCAAGTGGGTCACGCCAAATCTGGCTGTTGTACCAGCAAATCTCGACTTGGCCGCTGCCGAAATGGAGTTGGCCGGCGAAGTCGGACGGGAAGTGATCCTACGCGACAAACTGCAAGTGGACGAAGAAGAATTCGATTTCCTGATTTTAGATTGCCCGCCGTCGTTAGGCGTGCTGACCCTGAATGCACTCACCACGGTAAACGAAGTATTCTTGCCATTGCAGCCCCATTTCCTGGCGTTGCACGGCCTGAGCAAGCTGCTCAAGACGATCGAGATAGTTGCCAAGCGATTGAATCCCGACCTGCGGCTCTCCGGAGTTGTGTTGTGCATGTTCGAAGCCAGCACGCGCTTAGGTGCCGAAGTTACTCGCGATGTCGACGACTTTCTGCGTCTTCACACGCAGACCGAAGGCGTGTGGTCGGGGGCCAAATTCTTCAAGACTCGCATTCGTCGCAACATTCGCTTGGCAGAAGCACCTAGCTTTGGCCAATCGATTCTGCAATACGCTCCCACGTCCAACGGCGCCGAAGATTACCGCGCACTGGCCCGCGAAGTTCTCGGCTGCGAGTCTCTTCAAGTAGGCGCACATTTCGAAACGGTAGCTAGCGCCTAGTAAGGCCAGCGGCAGAAGGAAATTTACCGATACAAGCCCGAAGCGCAAGCGAGTGCGTCAATCCAGGCGTACGTCAGCCCAGGCTCTCACTCGCTTGCGCTTCGGGCTTGTACAGGTATATTCCCATTTGCCGCTCGCCCTAAACGCGAGATGGACAATTTGCCAATGCTCGAACGAGACATCTGCGATTACCTTCGGTAGGCCATCGGCAAACAAAAAATAACACAGGACGGGAAAGAGTGCCCGTCCTGTGTTGTAATAGTTTCCTGATCGCGCCGTGTTCAACTGGTAATGACCCAATCAACGGAGGAAACGCCATGAATGCCATCGTTGATGTTGTCGTTCAGCACGGTCGGTGACTTGCCAACAGTTGTTAAGAAATTGTTGCCGTTCCGGCGATCGCGAGCCGGTTTGTTGTTGCTCAGGTTGGCGATACGGGTGGCTCTGGATCGTGGAGCAGTCCATTCTGACAGAAGGCTCTTCAGAGCAGCGTCGTTCGCATCGTAGCTGGTTCGGCCACCAATGAGAACATTTTCGCCGCCGTCTCCGGACAGCCAATCATATCCATTACCACCAACTAGGAGATCATGGCCATTGCCGCCGGAGAGTTCGTCGTTGCCTTCGCCCCCAACTAGAATGTCATCACCATCTTCGCCGAACAGTCGATCGTTGCCCTGCAATCCATAAATCAAATCGTTACCTCCGCGGCCCCAAATCATGTTACCGGCTGCGTTACCGCTCAGTCGATCGGCCCAGGTTGTACCGACCAAGTTCTCGATATCGCCAGAAATTTCCATGGTAATGCCATTACCGATCGATTGTTTCTGGCGTGTATGTTGTGAGAGATTCACGGAGACGGCAGTCGGCATGTTGGCCAGTACCAGCACATCAGTTCCTTGATTCTGCTCTAATAGCACCGAAAGGTTCTTGGCGGAGATGTCGTAGGTGTCGTCACCTTGCCATCCTCGCAAGTCGACTCGACGACCAGCCTGATCGCCGGTAATTCCAAAATGATCATTGCCGCCGTGACCGGCAAGACCCACGTAAGTTACATTGGTCAGAGAAACGTGAATACCTGGAACGTTCAAACCGTTGCCCGCCAAGGTCATTGAGTCGTTTGTATGTTCACCGCCAGCGAACCAAACTCCGTCGTTTTGCCCGGCGCCTCCCAAATACGTGATACCTGACCGGACACTCCATGCACCGCCGTAAGCTTGGTCGATGCTCAACAAGTCTCTTGCCTTGTTGTTGGCCGAGCTAAAGCGAATTGAGTTGAGGTCGACTAGGTCGCGTCGTAGCAGGACAGCGCCATTGGATGTGTTGACCACTTCCAGTTCATTGCCTGATCGGCGCAACGCAACATTCGCGGCACCTGCGGGAAGAACATAGGTTACATGTCCACCTCCATCGTTTTGAACGCTGATCGTCGCATTCCCGGCGGGCAGCTTTTTCATGAAATTTGCGCAAACGAAATCGGCAATCTGTTTGCCTTGCTGCCTTCCCAGAGTGTCATCGAAATTCCAATGGATGCCCAAGTAGATTCGACTGCGCGCGTTTTCCTCGGATGCCTGGCTGAGCGACGTGTAAGTGCGCGTGACTCCGGGCAATTCGTCCGAATTTAGCCTGAAGCTTATCGTGTCGGTACCGTAGAAATTCGCAATCGTGCGAAACGCGGCTTCTCCGAAGGTCGCATGGCCGGAAGTGAATGCTGGGAACGGGGGAGTGAAGTCGCGAACGACACCACCACCGGGAGCACCTAGCGGCTCCCATGTTGGATCTCCGACGGTTAACGAATTGCCGTCGTAGTCACCACTCCGTATCCCAGTGATCGGCCGCCACAGATCATGTTTGAACTTGGTATTCCAGGATGTGACGCCTGAGTCTGCTATAGCCAGGTTTACCATCGCGAACAGTCGAGCATTATCGACCATCGAGTTGTTTCTCTGCTTGGCAATAGTCTGTGTAGCTTGATTGTAAATGTGTGTAGGTGGTCCCATACCACCGCGATCGTATGCCCAGAATATACCGATCTCCTTCTGATCGGCGGTTCGGGTTGTGCTGTTTTTGGCACCCAACGACTTCACTTCGTTATATGCAGCCGCATATTCTGTGCTGGTGAGCGAAGGCGGAGTGACCATATAGTCGTTGGGGTCATCAATGCCAAATGGTTTCACATTGCCCCAGTTGGCTCCCAGCGCCCGTTGTGCGGGATTCAATGGGTCTGGACTCCAGTGACCGGGTGCGGGATTTACAACGTATGGGACGTTGTCGAAGGCACCATCGTTTTGTCTTAACGCCAATATCTCTTGAGCTACCTGTCGCCCAAGTGTTTTGCCAGCTTCCTCGTTCGGTCCGTCCTTGATATCTGCTAACGACTTAGTCCACCAAGCATGAATCTGCGATTGTTGAGTCGGATACAAGGCCGCCAAAGTCACGTACGCAGCGGTGGCCGCGGCAGCTTCTTTCGAGGCGTGCGCAGGACCTTTGATTGTCGTGTAGTAACTGGAATGTGTCTGCGCAATTGCATTGACGGCATCGTAAACCGCCAAATGCATAATGGCACCATTGCGGGAAGCGAAAGTCGGACCAGGCAGAGTCGTGTCCGCACGAATCGTCTCGATCAAGTGGTTGTTCCAATCAAGCACTATGTCGCTGGCCATCAGTTGGCGAAATTCCAGGGACTCCAGTGTAGGTTTACAGTGCTTGTATCGTTGGTTGATGCGGAATGCAGATTTCGATTTTGCATTTTTCTTGAACATTCGTACCTCGCTTAGCAGAAACACTGTTACCAAAAAGCTTGCACCGTTCAGATCGGCGAGTTTGTTCCTTGCACACCACGAACCTCAATGCCTAGGCATGACTCCAAAAAAATAGTTTTGCGAATGTCAAATGGGCCAAAAAGAAAAGTGGGGAACATCTTGGTCGCGCAATCGTCACACGCTGTTAGAACGCGATTATTGACGGTCTATCCTTGGAAGGCGGCCTTAATCTAAATTGCTCCGGCGCGACCAGTATCGTTGGAGGAGTTGTTCATTTTTCCCAACAAATTGTTGATTTCCCAACCTCTCATGATTACCAATCGCAACATGGTCCTGGTCTGCATGCGCTGGGATCGTTGGTCGATTGTGAGAAATCCTGGCCCACGCGATTGATCTCGGCTGTTGTACCAGTCGAATAGTTCGCGCATGTTTTGAATGCAGGCTGGAGGCTACAGTCGGCTGCCTCAGTAATTTTGCCGATCCAGCGACCTTGCACAGCATGGCAAAACTCATTGAACTCCTCATGCGAGGCCTAGACAGTCATCGCGCGGCGGATTACCAGCGGCGAGAAATTGACGAGCACCGCGGAAGGACAGCCCGAGATACTCACTTTTGACGACCTCGTCGTTGAACAAATTTCCAATAAAGATTTGAGGTAACCGTTCACGGTACGAAATTGATAGTGCATTAATTTAGTTGATTTTCTATTGTTCGCGTATGGACAATAGAGACGAAACGATTCGAGAGCTTCGAGAATTGGTCGCCGCACATGCGGCGCAGATCGAGAAGCTGACTCGACGAGTGGCTGAGCTGGAGCTTGCGTTGGCGAAAGCGAAGAAGGACTCTTCAAATTCCTCCAAGTCGCCTTCCAGTGACATAGCCAAGCCCAAGCCCAAACGAAAACCCGGACGA
>SYJV01000293.1 GCA_005798335.1 Planctomycetaceae bacterium
CAAATTACTTCCCGCCAATTTTGAATTTTGAACGAGCGACCCCTAAGGCGCGATGGCGGTCAATTCTGAGAGTGCTGCGAGCGTGTCGCTGATCGTCTTTGGATCGCACTCGTGGCCTGAACTGAGGCGTACCGTTCCGCCCTGATTGAGTGTGCCGAGATGCTGGTGGATCCAGGCGGCACAGTGCAAGCCGGCGCGGACTTCGATACTAAAACTGGAATCGAGCGCGGCGGCAAAATCGTGGATGTCCCAATCGTCCACCGTGAAACTGACGACAGGGATGTGGGCACGATCTAGATTGGGACCGTAACAGCGAATCTCCTTCAGCCGCTCGAGCCCCGCGACGAGCTGCTGAAATTCTTCTCGCCAGTTAGTTTGCCAGCTACAGTGCGCATCTTGGCAAAGCGTCCTCGCAGCAACCGCCATCGAAACGATTCCGGGGAGATTCAGGTTGCCAACCTCTACCGACTGTGGCCATTGCGCAATCGCATCCACGCGCTCGCTGGATACTCCTGTGCCTCCCCACATCAATGGTTGGAAGTTCGCTCGCAAATGGGCCGCTAAGAAAATAAATCCCGTACCGGAAAGTGCGCGCAAGCCCTTGTGACCGGCCGCAACGAGACAAGAAATCCCGGAGGCTTCGACATCGATAGGTAGATAGCCAAGCGTCTGCGACGCGTCGACGATGAACAGCGATCCGGTTCGCCTAGCGATGTCACCAATCGAGTGCAAATCCTGAACGGTACCAGTTACGTTCGAGGCGTGGCCAACGACAATCACATCGTTTTCACTGCGCACAACTTGTCGGATGTCTGCTGGATCGACTGTGCCATGGTTATCGCAAGGCACAACGGTCAATTTGATTCCGAGCGTTTGCTGCATGTGGTGCAACGGCCTCAAGACACTGTTGTGTTCGATCGCTGTGGTGATGACATGGTTTCCGGGGCGCAACAGTCCCACCAGGGCTGCATTCAAAGCGTGCGTGCCACTGCTGCAAAGTGCAATCGAGTCGCTGTCCCGCGAGCCGATCAACTGCGCCAGCCACAATCGAGCATCCGCGACCCAGCGCTCGGCGACTCGCGCACTGGAGTATGCTCCTCGGCCAGCGGTAGCGCCACATGCGTGCACAAACTCTTCTGCCGCGGCGACAGCGGCAGGCAATTTCGGCCAGCTTGTCGCCGCTTGGTCAAGATAGATTCGGTGATTCGAAGGCATGCGTCTCAGCCTCCGATCTGAAACATAGCTCGCTGGGGAGGTTGAAATCCCGGAGCCTCCATTCCGTGGGCAGCTTTTTTGCGCGCGACGCATGCGCGCACGCGCTCGACCAAACGCTGCTCATCCAAGTGCTCCTGCTTCAGGAGTTCCGCCATATCCCATTCTTCTTGCCCGAAGAGGCAATTGCGCATTTTACCTTCAGCCGTCAGGCGCAATCGATCGCAGGAGGTACAAAACGGCTGAGTGACTGAATCGATAAAACCGACGATACCTTGACCGTCCGCAAACGCGTAGTCGATCGAAGGCTGACTGGAGTCCTTGCGCGGGACAGGGTTCAACGGTCCGAATTTCGACGCCAGCATCTGACGCACTTCCGTGCCGCTGACCATGCGCGATTTATTCCAAGCTCGCTCGGCGTCCAGCGGCATGAATTCAATGAATCGCAACGGCAGCGATTGTGCTCGCGCAAATTCCGCCAAGGGAATAATCTCGTCCATATTCAAGTCGCGTAGCACTAGAGCATTCAACCGCACGGTCATGTGAGGGAATTGCTTCGTGGCCGCGATTCCCGATAACACATCATGAAGTCCATTGCGGCGCGCCAATGTCCGAAACGTGCTTTCGCGCAACGTGTCGAGGCTGATGTTGATGCGCTGCAATCCTGCGTCCACCAAGCGCTGGATTTGCTCAGTCAAAAACATGCCGTTGGTGGTAATCGCTAGATCGTCGATGCCCTCGATGGTCGACAGCATCTTGATAAGCTGCTCGAGATTCGGTCGCATCAAGGGTTCGCCGCCGGTGATGCGCAAGTCATTGATGCCCAGCGGAGCTAACACGCGTACAAAGTTGGCGAATTGATCAAAGCTCAACAAGCGTTCGTTGGGCAAAAACTCAGCGCCGAACGCGGGCATGCAATACTGACACCGAATATTGCAGCGATCCGTGACACTGATGCGCAGCGACCGGTGCACTCGTCCAAAGCCGTCGATCAACGGTTCGCAGACAGACTTGACCGAAGTGGATGGCTGTCCAGTGGTCACTGCTGAGCTTGCTGCTGCGCGGACGGTTGTGCTGGCGGCATTTGGCCGGGCAAGTTCACCGCCGGGCTGCGACAATCGGTGGAGCTCGGGTGAACCCATTGGGAAGTCTGATCGGTCAAGTGTTCGCGTTTCCAAATTGGTACCTGCCGTTTAAGTTCATCGATCAACCATCGCGCTGCTTCGAACGCAGCCTCACGGTGAGCGCTGCCAACTGCCACAGCAACACTGGGCTCCTTGACTGCAACGCGCCCCAGCCGATGTACGATCATCACTTCGTGGATCGGCCATCGCAGGCGCGCCACAGATTCCAGTTCGCGCAGTTGCGCGATTGCCATCTCGCGGTAGCTATCATACTCCAAGTATTCGGTTTCGGTGCCATCTGTCCAGCGACGCGTCGTACCGACGAACAAGACCTCTGCCCCACATTCTGGATGGGTCACGTGAGTCAAGCACTGAACAATATCGATCGGACTGTCGGTCAATTCAACCATTGCTGAAGTCCTATGCCTCACATTACCAAGTTATCATCAATCGTCGATGCCCTGCTTGATTTCCACCAATAATTCTAACTATCCAAGGTGGCGATCGTCAGTAGCCTGAGTGAGTTCCGCTGGATCTTGTTTGCTGATTAGGGCGTCAAAGATCGGCGAGGCCATCAAGGTAGTTATGACCGCCATGATCACCAGAATAGCGAACAACCCTTCGCTGATCAGTTGTCGCTGCAAGCCGATATTGATGATGATCAACTCCATCAAGCCGCGCGCGTTCATTAAAGTACCGATCCCCAACGCATCGCGGTTTGAAAGCCCCGTCGCGCGCGCCGCCAGCCAGCATGCGCCCCCTTTGCCTACAATCGCAGCGATCAACACCAATCCACACATGGCCCACAAATACCAAGTGTCGAGCAGTCCAATCTTGGTATTTAGCCCTGAATAAGTAAAGAACAGCGGTAACAGCAGGACAACTGTCAGCGGCTGGATTCGGGCGATCAGGTCGCGCGTCATAATCCCGCGCGGCATGATGGCACCCATCACAAATGCACCGAACACCGCGTGCAAGTGAATCAGGTCCGTAAACCAAGCTCCCAGGGACATGATCGTCAAACCGGTTACCAATCCAGTGTCGGTCAATGTTCCTTCGCGGGAAATAAGAAATCGTTCCGCTCGAGCCAGCAGCGGCCGGAGGACATATCCGGCGACCATCACAAACGCAATGCCACCACCTATGCTGAACGCCGCTTGCGTTGGGTCGCGATCGAAGCTCGCCAACACCAGCGCCAAAAGGCACCATGCGGTAGCGTCATCAATGGCTCCTGCACCAATCGCCACAGTACCCATCAAAGTGCCCGTAAGCCCTTTGAAGTGAATAATGCGCGCCAGCATCGGAAAGGCCGTGATGCACATCGCCGCCCCCAAGAATACCGCTGCCTCGGTCGCGCTCGTACGTGGAGGATACAACTGCGTGAATCGATGAAAAAACAGGCCCAAACCCGCTCCCAGTAAAAAAGGAGCAATCATCCCTGCGGCCGACACCGCCAATGAACTCTTCAGATTTCCGCGCACAATATCGACACGAAACTCCAAACCAACAATGAACATGTATAGTGCCAAACCAAGTTGCGAAGCAGGAAACAGATAACTCTGAGTATCGCGTGTCGATTGGCTGGAGTCCCACGGAAAGATAAACTGCTGAAACTCGGGCAACCACAACCCAAACAAACTTGGGCCGAGACACACTCCCGCAATCATTTCGGCCACAACCTGCGGCTGACCCAACCGAGCTGCGATGAATCCCACTACTCGGGAAACCGACAAGATCACCGCAATCTGGAAAAAGAAGTGAACGGCTAATGAAAGGTTGTTCATCGCGGCTTGATTAGTTGGACAGCGCCATTTTGTGTGCAAGGCATGGCTTTTGGCCCTAGCCATTTCGTCGTTTAACCCGCAGCCGCTAGGCGAGGATTGGGTTGAGCTTGGCTTTGCAATAAGTTCGAGAACTCAACCCAATCCTCGCCTA
>SYJV01000294.1 GCA_005798335.1 Planctomycetaceae bacterium
CGCACGAGGCCAGCGCTGGTACCAAACCCACAGCTCGCCGGTTCCCGACGCAAGCTGAGTGAGTTGCGAATTCTATCTCATCTTTGAGTTTGTTAACGCGAGCATCTAAGTTCGCGTCCGATCGCAGTGCGCCAGGAAGAGCCTCCAATTCAAACGCCAGTGTATCGGAATGCTTGGCGCGACCGTTAGTTCGATCAAGCCGCACGCCAAACAACTTCGCCCCACAGAAGCACTATCTTGCAAGCCATCAATAAAGTGGATGGCACTATTGTTTTCAAAATGCGAAATCCGAAGTCCGAAATCTCAAACAAATTCCAAATTCAAAACCCAAAACATGCGCAAAACCGCCAGGCCTCACGAGTGTTTTTGATATTCGAGCTTTGGATTTGTTTCGGATTTCGGATTTGGTGCTTCGGATTTTCAAGCGGGCAGTTTCGGTAAGTTATTGTTGGGCGCGCCGTTAGGCTACGCCCGTGGCGCACGCGCACCTGAAACATCGCAGCGATTTCTTAGGCACTTCAACCAGTTCGGGTGTTGACCAAGCGCGCCGTCTTGAATACACTTCCTCTCGGTCGGACCGCATTCACGTGCGGGGTCATCGTGTTCTGTCGCAAGATTGTTGCCTACATCTTATTGGCACTCTACGGAGTTCCGGCTGCGGTTGGGCCTTATTGGCACAACCATCGTGGCTGCCATGGTATTGGCGAATCTTGCTCGACGGATTTCTGCTCAACTGGCAATGGGCCCCACTCACAAGAGATCGCCTCCGCTCATTCTGCGAGTGTGGTACCAACCACTCCTATTCGTTGCTGCGGCCACGGGCATAAACATCACGGGCATGTCCATCACGGGCTCAGTGTCAAATCAGCGCCTCGCGTTGCCGTTTGGCTTGCGGCCACCGACCAAAGCGAATGCGGCAGTTGCGCGATATGTCATTTCTATTCGAGCATACCGTTCTATGGGAATGCACCTTCAAACGAACTTCGGGATTCGTTGGTAGAAACGTTGACAGTTGCCCAGTTTGAGCAACCGAGAACGCTTGACCATCTCCATTGGGCGCGCGGTCCGCCCTGTTAATGCGTCCTCGCTTAGCCTCTGTAAGCAGCAACGACGTAGTGTGACGCCACTCGTTGATCGCCATGTGTTGTCACCATCCCAATCAGAGAATTGGAGAAGGTGAGACAGCGATCAGCGGCTTGGCCATTCACTGATCGTTCCTCCCCGAAAAACTCGCTTTTTGGCGTGTTTCTAGACCGTCCCTGCGCTTCGCTGGGAAGGTAAACGCTGAAGTCGTTTTCAGAAAACAATCCACTTTTAGGAATTATGCGATATGCGTACGAGATCTCGTTTTGCATTTACTCTTGTTGAACTTTTGGTGGTCATTGCGATCATTGGCATTTTGGTTGGCTTGCTTCTGCCTGCGGTACAAGCGGCACGCGAGGCCGCGCGGCGAATGCAATGCTCGAACAATTTAAAACAACTTGCCTTGGCCACTCATAACTATGAATCGTCCTTCAAGCGATTCCCGGCTTTGACCGGATCCAGTTCGTTTTCGCCCCAAGCTCGAGTGCTACCGTTCATCGAGCAAGCCAATCTGCAGAATCTGATTGATTTCAATCAATCGTTGTTCCTCGGGCCTGCTTTCGCGGCACGACTAAATCCAGTCTTTGCAATTCCGGCAAGGACGGTTGTGCCAACCTTCCTGTGCCCTAGCGACGCAATGCAACCAACCCGCCCGACCACCTTGTTCGATGGTACGCAGGGTGCATTCGCCGCCACGAACTACATGTTCTCGCTCGGCTCAGGCACGTCGACGCACTACGATGATCGCTACAAGACCGATGGTATCGTGTGGGAGAATTCATGGGCTCGCTTTGGCGACATAGCCGATGGCACATCGAATACCGTTCTGATGACCGAGACTTTGATTGGTGACGGCCTGTCCGCAACAACTCTGCCGCCAACAGGTTTGCCGAATCGCAAGATCGCTAGCTGGTCCGGTTCCACTTCGAATCCGCCGGGTGTTCCCGGATTTGTTATGGGTGGCTCAACCATCCGCGATCCGGATTTGGGCTCGGTCATTACAAGGATTACGTCGTTCAGTGGTACTCGCGCCGAAGCGTGGATTCGCGGCGTTCCCTATTCGGTTGTGACCAACGGTTACATGTCTCCCAACAGCCGAATTCCCGATGTGAACGTTCACGGACGTGGATGGTTCGCGCCGAGGAGTCTTCATGTGGGAGGTGTGCAAATTGCATCGTGCGACGGAAGTGTTCGATTCCTGAGCGACAATCTGGATCGACGCAGCCAGTGGGCACTCTTCTCGAGAGATGGAGGGGAAGTTGTCAACAGCGACTCGTTCTAGAGAGACCGAACGAGCGAAAAGTCTTTGGGCTCTTGTTTCAGCGCTTTGAATGTCCCTGATCGGCTGTGCAAAGCCTGAACTGGGTAGTCCGTTGCAATGTCGCGTGGTAATTGACGGAGTACCAGCGCTCGAGGTGCGGCTTGTTCTCATGCGAATCGATCAAGGGGTACCCAAGCCATTGCTTGAAGGGATCGCAGATTCCGGTGGCACAATTGCCATGAAACTGGTCCAAGGTGCTGATCCTCCAGGCCATGAAGAGCTTGAACTGACCGCCATGATTGAATCTCGTAACGGCGATGGCAACTCAACGCGCCCTGGTCCGATCCCAAGAAAACGCCGTTGAAAGTGAAGTGGTCAATGAGCACGGAACGTTTGGATATTCCACTGCCAAAGAAAGCGATACGCTCAATCTAATAGGTTGTAGCCAACGCGTTGGATCGTCGAACAAAGTGAAGACAACCGACCAATTAACGAAAGTCATCAATGATGTTGCCCCAACAACAATTTACGCGGGCCATTCTAGCATTTTTTGCACATGTTGCTGTTTCAGCATCGTGTATTATCGCCAAAGAACCTGGTGCGGGCCACTGGAGCGAATTTCGCAATGGTGGCACTTCTTCGGCTCACGGCGAACTACCGGCCAAATGGAGTTCGGAAAATGTTGCCTGGCAACACGAACTGATTGGCTACGGGCAATCCACTCCGACAATCCATGGTGGTCTTGTATTCGTAACCTGCGTCGAAGGGTCGATGAAAGACGAATGCGTGGTCAGTTGCTTTGAATTGAAATCGGGGCGCGAGATCTGGGTCTATCGAGCGCCGGCAACTGTAAAGGGGACATCGAACTATATGTCCTCACGGGCAGCACCGACGCCAGTTGTCGATAGTCGAGGGGTTTATGCCTTCTTCGAAAGCGGTGATTGCCTGGCCATCGATCATGCTGGGAAACAACTGTGGGGCCGCAGCCTGACGAGCGACTACGGAAAGTTTGATAACAACCACGGACTGGGGGCTTCGCCGACTCAAACGGAAACTTCGGTAGTTATCAACGTCGAACATAAAGGTCCGTCGTACTTGATTGCGCTCGATAAAGGCTCTGGCAAAACGGCTTGGAAAACCGATCGGAGTTCATCGAGTTCCTGGTCATCTCCAATCGTAATGAACATCGACGGAAAACAACAGATCATCGTTAGCTCGGGCGGAACCGTAGACGGTTATGATGCAGCCTCTGGAAAATCAACGTGGTCGATTGGCGGATTAGATGGTAATTCAGTTCCGTCACCTACGGCTTCCGGCAAAATGCTCTACGTTGGCGCGCGAGTTCCCGAATTCGGTGAAGATGGAGAGGCTGCCAAATCGAATCTGTGCATCGCGCTGAACGACAAATCTAGTAATGACGCTAATCCAAGCGTTGCATGGAGAGCTTCGAAAGCAATCAGCGATTATGCGAGTCCTGTCGTGTGCGGCGATTGCGTCTATTATTTGAACAAGATCGGCGTGCTGTACTGCCTCAGCATGTCAACAGGTCATCAACATTATGTGGAACGACTTGGAACCCAGTGCTGGGCCACGCCGATTGTCGCCGGCGATCGCATTTACTTTTTTGGCAAAGACGGCAAAACTCAGATCGTTCGCGCAGGACCGAAGTTCGAATTGATCCATTCAAACCGCCTTTGGGAAAGTGATAACGCACCCAAGCCTGTTTCGTACGTTGAGAATAACGCGATCCACGGGCATGGTGCACAAACAGAAAGCGGCGGATCAGGTGGAGTCGGCAATGCTGGTCCACGCGGTCGCGGTGGGCCAGGAGGTGGCATGTTGGCCACATTGATGAAGGCCGACCTCGATTCCAATGGCACACTCAGTGCGGAGGAGATACCTGCCGACTTCAAGCCGATGCTCGCTCGTATCGACACCAATAGAGACGGCTCGCTCGATCAGGCTGAAATAAAAGCCATGGCCGAGGGCTTTGCCGCGCGTCGAGCTGACTCACGAGATGGCGCGCGAGATCCAATTGTCTACGGCGCTGCCGCTGTGGATGGCGCAATCGTGATCCGCACTGGGACGCGCTTGTACTGTGTTCAATAGCAGGTTGAAATCTACCATTTGAGTTATAAACAAAAACGGGAAGAAAAGATGAATCAATATTTCGTTCGATTACTCAGTGTCGCATTGGCACTATCTCTCGGCGCGGTCAGTGTGGCTCAAGAAGCGGCAACGAAAGCTGTTTCGGTAAAGCCACGAATCATGACGCGTCTTTTCTGGCAGGACCTCGACAGCAACTCCATCCGTTGGAGCAATTTGCAAAAGGGAACAGATTGGACGGTAAAACCGGCGGACGTAGCCGCCTTTCCAAAATTGGACAAAGAGCAGTGCAGCCTCGTGCAGATGGAAGAGGCTGACGGCATACTGCTCACCGGTGTTCATGATGACGAAAACGGCGCCATAAAAAGCGGCTGGGTTGCCATCGATTCGGGCGTTGAGCAAGAGCCGCACGGCGATCATTTTCACTGGCGATTTGCGGCTGACCCCAAAGTGAAAACGTCAAAACTGGACACTGCCCAAGGCAATCCAGCTCATGTCTACCTGTACGACCAAAAGTTTTACTTGGCCAATGACAAGAAAAATGGATTCACCGTTGTCGATCCAAAGGCACTAGTTGCGGGCAAGCCAGCCGATCGATTCTATAGCGGCGGGGGTGGGCACATTACCATGGCCGCGCTTGAGAACAGAGTTTGTTACTCGACTTGGATCGATCGAGAAGGTGACAAGAAGGGTCGCGTCGATGTCGTTCCGGTGGCAAGCGGATCGGCCAAGGGTTACTCGTTCCAATTGCCCTCCGGGGGTATCCACGGAGCCATCGCCAATTCGGGCAGAGTCTTTTTTGCTCCATCCGATGGAGTATGTTGGGTCAGCGCCGATTTAAACTTAACTAAGGATGCAGCCAAGGTATCGGTCACCCATCTCTCGCTCGGTAAGGACGCTGCGGACAAGCCCCTGCGCACCGGTGCCTTCGCCAATCATCTGCATTGGGTACTGTTCTCAACGGGCACTGGCGAAACGGCTCAGCTCTGTATGATCGACGCGAAATCCGCCAAACCTTCCGTGATCAAGTTTCCGTTGGGATTGGCAGACGGAACCTCAGCTACAACCCCCGCTGCCGTGAAGACGGCCAACGGCAAGCACTATGCATTCGTTTTCCAGGAGTCGAAAGATGGTCAACAATCCGAAAAGCTGATCGTCATTCAGTTAGACGCCAACGGTGACGGAAACCTTGGTGACGCCAAGATTGCAAAGACCATCGAAGTAGGTGCAAGCAAAATCGAAGGTCATAGCGGACATCACGAGCTCGCGATCACACCCAGTCGCCGTTTTGCCATGCTCACCAATCCTGGCAATGGTTCCGTCTGGGTGATTGCCTTGGCCGACCTAGACATTCAAGCCAAATTGCCGGTAGGTGGGACGCCCACGCGAATTGTCGCCGTTGGCGGGTAAGCTTTATCCCCGGAAATAGTGGAGAGATGGTATGCCAAAATTGCCCGTTACAGTGTTATCCGGTTTTCTCGGCGCTGGGAAAACGACGTTGCTCAACCATGTCTTGGCCAATCGCGAAGGCATGGATCCATTCCCCGAGCAGGCAACAGAGAGAGAGTCCTAATGTTCTCAATGAAGAAAACGGTCTCCAGTTGATTTCGCGTACATTGCACTCGGAAAATCGCACAACTCATGGGCTGTGGAGAGTGTATCTACAGCAGGCGTTGGTTATTCACTCTGGGTGCGGCCTGGCTTGGTGGTGCCTCATTCTGGCAAGCACGCCGGCGATTGCGAAAGCTGGCGTGTTGTGCTTGCTGTCGAGCGCTTGGATATTGTTGCGACAATGCATTCGACCGATTTGTCAAAACGCGTGGCTCACTCTAGTGTCCCTTGTATTGCTTTGTCTGTTAGGCTGGCTGGGAATCACCCAATCACCGCTATCTCTGAATGAGAGAATCGACGGTTTCTTCGGCATTTGGGTGTTATCAACCATGCTGGTCGGGTGTGAGATAATGTCGATGCGTGAACGCGAGGCAACGTGCGCTCTCAAGCCTCCTCTACCTGCGATGCCGGATCTTGGATTCCAATTTTCTGAAACAAGAATCGATGCGTTGACTGAAACGCCCGAGTTATCGTCGGCTCAACATGAAACATCGGATGAACCGGCCAGTCCTAATGAAGCGGCCCATGATCCATGCACGGCGACGACCTCGCGATGGGGTTGGAAGTGGACTTTGATTTTGATCGCGACTTTGCTAGTCATCTACTTGATCGTTGTGCCAACGATAGATTACATCATCAATCGAATCGTACCGCCAAAATCCCAACGCGTGCTTGAGGGGATGACCTTTGCTGAGAAGTTTAGGTTACATAGCGTCAGCGGTGTCGTAGTGGTTATTTTCCTTGCCATCGGGGGAGCTATTGGCAGCTTTCTGAATGTGATCATCTACCGCGTTCCTCGCGGCAAGCCCTTGTTGTGGCCGCCGTCGAGTTGTGCCAGCTGCGGAACAGCGATTCTTGGCAAGGATAACATCCCGGTGTTCGGTTGGATTCTTCTCAGCGGTCGCTGTCGAGCATGTTCGGCTCCAATCTCGGCTCGTTATCCAATCATCGAAGCTACGATCGCTACCGTTTTCATCTCGCTTTACTATATTGAACTGCTTTCTGGCGGAGAAAACATTCCAGTACGTACGCCGAACATCTATCGTGGCATCGTTTGGATTTTGTTCTACACCAAGTGGGACTTGGTAGGGCTCTACGCCTCTGTATTACCCACAATTTTTTCGTTGAGCATCGGCACCTCGGGCGATAAGCATGAGCTTTTCAAAGCCACGCCAGAGGGTAATCCAGCCGGGCTCGCCGTCGGACTTGCGTCCTAGGTGACCGCCTAGGCCAGCTAC
>SYJV01000295.1 GCA_005798335.1 Planctomycetaceae bacterium
CCCCTTTGCCTTGTCGGCCCTCGAAGTTTCGGTTGGAGGTCGATGCGCAGCGTTGTCCAGGATCGAGCCGATCAGGGTTCATGGCCAAGCACATGCTGCAACCAGCTTCGCGCCAGTCGAAACCAGCTTCGCGAAAAATTCGATCGAGCCCTTCCTGCTCGGCTTGCCGCTTTACTTGCCCGCTGCCGGGGACAATCATCGCGTATACATTGGAACTAACACGATAGCCTTTGGCGACTTTCGCAACTGCTCGCAAGTCTTCGATTCTGGCGTTGGTGCAGGAGCCAATAAAAACGCGATCGACAGCGACATCGCTTAGTGGCGTTCCAGGTTTCAACCCCATGTATTCCAGCGACCTAGCAGTAGATTTTTGCTCAGTCTCATCACCGCAATCAGCCGGGTTGGGAACGCAGGCAGAAATCGAAGAAACTTGTCCTGGATTGGTGCCCCAGGTAACTTGTGGTTCGATATCCGAGCCTTCGAAATTGCTAACTTTGTCGTATAGGGCACCTGGATCACTCGGCAGTGATCGCCATTTATGGACCGCCGCATCAAAGTCTGCGGGAGCAAATGGACGACCACGCAAGTACTCGAAGGTTTTCTCGTCGGGCGCGATTAATCCAGCACGAGCACCTGCTTCGATCGACATATTGCAAACTGTCATGCGTTCTTCCATCGATAATGCTCGAATGACAGGTCCGGTATATTCGAAAACGTATCCCGTGCCACCGTGGGTCGAAAGTTGCCCAATCAGATAGAGGATCAGGTCCTTCGCAGTCACTCCCTCCGCCAACTTGCCGCGCACGTTCAGTTCGTAAGTCTTGGGTAAGTACTGCAGCAGAGTCTGCGTCGCCAAAACATGTTCGACTTCGCTCGTACCAATTCCAAATGCGAGAGCCCCAAATGCGCCATGTGTCGCGGTATGGCTGTCGCCACAGACAATTGTCGTTCCAGGTTGGGTATAACCGAGTTCTGGTCCGATAATGTGCACGATGCCTTGGCGAGCATCGTTCAGGTCGTATAACTGGATTCCAAACTGTCGACAGTTCTCGCGCAGCGTGTCCACCTGTTGCTTTGAGACTGGATCGGCGATTGGGAGATCGCGATTCGCTGTTGGAATATTATGGTCAACTGTCGAAATTGTCCGGTGAGCCCGACGGACAGATCGCTTCGTAATTCGTAATCCCTCAAAAGCCTGAGGGCTGGTCACTTCGTGGACCAGATGTAAGTCGATATACACAATAGCTTGCTTGCCCGGCTCGGCGTAAACGATGTGATCGTCCCAGATCTTTTGAAACATGGTTTTTGGGGCACTTACCGAATTTGGCATGACAAAAGTCGCTCGATTGATGGGGTGGGTGACATTTCTAGAAGGGAAAACTCCTCCGCAAAAACTCAAGTGATTACAACTAGGCGGCTTTGCGACGGCTGTCAAGCATCCTAACTATAACTAGCAAGAATGTCTTGGTTTCTGGCTCTTTGCGAGCACAATTGAATGGTTGTTACAAATCCGTTGACAGTTGTACAGTGCGTGTTTATACTTGCCTCATGAATCTCCCAGACGACCTATTTTAACCAAAGTCTGGGACAAATCCGAATAACATCGAGGCTTTCATGCTCCACCGAGTAGGAACTCTGGCGATTTTGAGTTTAATCGCCGGTTTGACGTCTTCGTCAATCAACGCCCAAGAGGAAGTCAAGCCGGCTGTTTCGATAGTTGAGCAGGCTAAGTCGGGCCTGATTAATCAACTTCATCAACGCGAGTGGGTTCAACTGGATGCCCGTGGCCAGGTCAATGGTCGATTGGGCGTGCTCGATATGGCCGGTGAGTTTGTTCCGAAGGCAAGTGTTAAGATCACTGTCAGCCAGAGTGATAAAGTCGTTCAGGAGGTTGTTACCGGGCAGGATGGCAAATTTAGCATGAACGGATTAGCAACTGGAACGTACGCGTTTACATGCCGGTCCGCTGGGGCATTTGCCGCATACGCTTTACACGTGTTGCCCCACAATTCATCCGGCAAACTCTCTTCGCACCTAGAAGTTGTGGCCAGCATAGTTGGGGACAAGGGGGCAGAAGAAATTGTGCGCAGCCACGCGATTCCAAATGAAATCGCAGCGACGACCTATTACCGATCATTTCAAAGAGACCCTCTTGCAGATGCGCGTGAGTTCAGTGATTCACCAGCGATTTCATTACGCGCGGACGGTCGGTTGGTTGGTCGTGTTTCCAAGCCCGGTTGGAGTTTTTCGGAACAAGACTTGACCGGCAATGTAGCTCACATTTTGCAACGAGGAAATTTGGTCGCGCATGTCCCCGTTTCAAAAGATGGATACTTTGAAGTACCAGGATTCAAGCCAGGCGTGTATGACTTAATCGTGGCAGGAGACGATGGCGTTGCAGCTCTAGGATTTGAAGCGGTTTCGCCAGAACAGAAATTAGCTGAGAAAAAAGGTAATAGTCGCTTTGTTTCCATGCAAGGCGCTGCCCCTGTCGATTCGCTATGCTGCGAAATGGTCGAACAGCCATGCTGCGGTGGCGAAGTTATTAGCGAGACAGTCGTCGGCGCTCCTATGGACGGTGGTTTTGTAGCTGGCGGCGGTTTTGCAGGTGGTGGTGGTGGCGGATTCGGTGGTGGTGGCGGAGGAGGTGGCGGCCTAGGTGGGATTGGCGGCCTAGGAGGATTGCTAGGAATCGCTGGGCTCGCAGTAGGAGTGGCTGCGCTAGCGGACGACGATGATGCCAACAACCTACCCGTGACACCGGTTGTGAGATAGTCGCATTGGGTTATGAAAGTAGTAATCAAATCCGCCGAACATTCGGCGGATTTTTTTTGTCTGCGAGGCCAATATCTTTCGTGGCAAGGCGAGTTGTCCTTTTCGTCTAAATTGGTATCCTTGCCTTATCTTGTGCGGGGTCGCACGCTCAAAATTAAATATTGGCAGGGCAAAGATGCAAATTCAAAGTCGCCATTGCACCGCCAATTTTCAATTTGAACGCGCGACCTTCAGAGCTCCACGCCACCCCCGAATTTCAACCTCTGATGGGTAATCAATCCATGAGCAGCAACGACCCCAATATCGCTTCATGCGTTGCCGAAGCGCGAGCCAGCTTGGACCAGCATACTGTTGAAACTGTGCAGTGGCATTTTCATGATTCCACCGGATCTCCATTTTGGCTGTCAAAAAAGAAAGAGCTCAAGTTTGATCCGTTGAAGGATATTAAGTGCTTTGACGACCTAAAGAAATTTCCTTTGTTTGAAGATGATTGGCTCCGAGGCGGTCCGGTTCGCAGATGGTTGCCTAAAGGATTGGAAGGCAGACCCGCTTATGTTTTCGAAACTGGAGGAACCACGGGAGTGCCTAAGAGTCGAGTTGTTGTGGACGACTTTAGAATTGACTACGAACTGTTTAGCGCGACATTACCCGACAATTACTTTCCTCGTGGTTCGAACTGGTTGATGTTGGGACCATCGGGGCCACGGCGGTTGAGACTGGCGGTGGAACATTTGTGTCAGTTTCGTGGCGGCATTTGTTTCTGCATCGACTTGGATCCGCGCTGGGTTGTTAAATTGATTAAGAAAGGTTGGATGGAACATCTTGAGGCGTACAAGAAACACTGTATCGATCAGGCCATTACCATCCTGACGGCTGGTCATGAGATTAAGTGCATGTTCACGACACCCAAACTGCTCGAAGCCCTAGCATATGGATTGGCGGAAAAAGGCACTTCGATCCAAGAAATTGGTATTACGGGAATCTTCTCGGGAGGCACCGAATTTACGCCTCAATGGACTCGATTCTGTGTTGAAGAATTGCTCGGCGGCCCAACCGAAGAAAGCGGTGTCTACATGACGCCGACCTACGGAAATACATTGATGGGCTTGGCGTGCAGCAAGCCTGTCACCGCACAGGATAATTACAAGATTTCGTACTATGCTCCGCAACCACGCGCTGTTGTGGAAGCTGTTGATTTTGATGACCATACCAAGATTGTCTCTATAGGTGGAACGGGTAGAGTAAAACTGTATACACTCACCAAAGAAGTCTTCATTCCCGGTTTTCTCGAGCGCGACGAAGGCGAACGTGAGCCACCGTATGTGAAGTATCCATGGGACGGCGTTAGCGGTGTGCGTCCGTATCACGTTATTGCATCTCAAACCACGGTCGGTGTCTACTAGGTCGAGCTCATTTTCGCTTGCGAGCTTACCAGATCGCTCCACTGCCGGCCCCGGCGTCCTAAACAATGGAACACACGACCATCGAGGTGCGCGGCGCGCGAGAGCACAATTTGCGCAGCGTCGATCTTGTTCTGCCGCGAAACCAATTGGTCGTGTTTACAGGTGTCAGCGGCAGTGGTAAGAGTTCCTTGGCATTCGACACTTTGTATGCCGAGGGGCAGCGGCGCTATCTGGAGAGCCTTTCAAGTTACGCCCGGCAGTTCATTGGCCAGCTTCCCAAGCCAAACGTCGATTATATCGGTGGACTGAGCCCTGCGATCTCGATCAGTCAAAAGTCGACCAGCTCGAATCCTCGCAGCACAGTCGGAACGATTACTGAGATTCACGATTTTCTGCGCGTGCTTTTTGCGCGAGTTGGAACCGGGTTCTGCCCTACGTGCCAAGTCCCGATCACATCTCAGACGCGTGATCAGATCGTGGCCAAAATTCAGGAGCTGGACGGTCCTGATCCGTATTTGATAATGGCTCCGGTCGTACGTGGACAGAAAGGCGAGTATCGAGACCTTTTCGATAGCTTGCGTCGACAGGGATATGCGCGAGTCCGCGTCGATACCGAAGTTTTTCTCTTGTCGGAAGCTCCGCATCTAAATCGGCATCAGCGCCACGATGTGGAAGTAGTTATCTCCAAGTTCGTTCCTGGCGATGCTACCAGGACAGCCATTGCCGACGCAGTGAATGAAGCGCTGCGATTGGGCGAGAATTGCCTGATCATCGCGCCATTTCGAGATTCAGGTACCGCAGAACCGGAAGCTGGTTCGCGAAAGAAAGTTCGCACTGCCAAGCGTCGCGAGAGCTCAGAGGATTTGATCTTATCCTCGCAATACGCTTGTCCAAAATGCTCCGCTTCCTTCGTGCCACCGACACCGCAACTGTTGAGCTTTAACAGTCCGCAAGGCATGTGCCCGCAGTGTGAAGGGATTGGAGTTCAATATACCTTTGCGCCAGAGTTGTTGATCCCCGATGCCACGAGGTCGATTCGGCGCGGCGCGATTGAGTTGCTAGGTTCTTGGAACGACATGGGGCGCTGGCATCGGCACCAACTGTTAAGTGTCGCTGAGATGATCGAGAAAGATCTTGGTCTTGAGCCCGGAGTGAGTTTGACTCAGTCTTGGACGGAGTTACCAGAAGAGGTTCAGCAAGTTTGGCTGCGGGGAACCGGCAGCAAATATGTGGCCTTCACCTGGCGTGGTGGCAAGAACCCGGTGAAGTATGGAGGCAACTTTGAAGGCATCATCGATCAGTTGTTAAACCAATACCGTGACGCCAAGTCGACAACAGGTAGAAAAAAATTCGAAAAGTATATGGAGACTCGTCACTGCGACGCATGCGATGGAACTCGCATGAATATCCAGGCCAGGCAGATCAAGCTTTTCGCACAGCACACCAGCCGCGAGGATTGCCCATGGATTAATTTGCAAGAGCTGTGCGAGCTGCCAATACCGCTGTGCCTGGATGTGTTGTCGTCGTTCCGATTAAGCGATACAGAGTGGCGCATTGCTGCTGAAGCGGTTCGAGAAGTTTCCAGCCGCCTACAGTTCTTATTGAACGTCGGGCTGGACTACTTGTCATTATCACGGTCGGCTCCTTCGCTATCTGGTGGCGAGTCACAGCGGATTCGGCTGGCCAGCCAAATTGGATCTGGCTTGGTGGGTGTCTTGTACGTTTTGGACGAACCGTCGATCGGATTGCATCCGCGCGATAACGATAGACTGATTGAATCGCTGAAGAATTTGCGCGATCAGGGCAATTCGCTGGTAGTGGTTGAACACGACGAAGATACGATCAGGGCTGCCGACATGATTGTCGATTTCGGTCCTGGACCAGGCGTTCGCGGCGGCGAAATCGTCGGTGTAGGCAGCCTCAGCGATTTGGCTGCTGCGAAACGTAGCATCACCGGAAAATTTCTCTCGGGAGCAGAATCGATACCGTTTCCCGCAACGCGTCGCGCGGGCAATGGACAGGCCTTGCGAGTGCTTGGCGCGACACACAATAACCTGAAGAATATCGATGTCACCTTTCCCTTGGGGAAACTGATTTGCGTGACCGGTGTCAGCGGATCGGGCAAGAGTTCTCTGGTAGGCGACATCTTGGTTCCAGTCTTGCGGCGCCGACTCCACGCTGCTGAGGATGTGCCTGGAAAACACCGCGCGATCGAAGGTATCGGTGCGCTCGACAAGATCATAGATATTGATCAAAGTCCAATCGGGCGAACTCCGCGCAGCAACCCAGCCACCTACGTGAAGGTCTTTGATGAGATTCGTACGCTCTATACAGAACTAAGTGAAGCCAAACGGCGCGGTTATACGCCAGGCCGATTCAGTTTCAATGTCTCTGGAGGTCGATGCGAAGCCTGCGAAGGTAATGGTTCAACGAAACTAGAAATGGACTTCCTCTCGGAGCTGTGGGTGACATGCTCGGTATGCGAGGGACGTCGTTACAATCACGAAACCCTGCAAGTGCTCTTCAAAGGCAAGTCGATCGCCGAAGTGCTCGACATGGATGTACAACAAGCGTTGCAACTGTTCGAGAATGTCCCGAGAATCGCCGAAAAACTTCGAACTCTCCAAGAAGTTGGCTTGGACTATATCAAACTTGGTCAGCCATCGCCAACGCTGTCAGGAGGCGAAGCTCAACGCGTCAAACTGGCGAAAGAACTGTCGCGACGCGAAACTGGTCGAACGCTGTATCTGTTGGACGAGCCGACGACAGGCTTGCATTTCCATGACATGCGGTTGCTTCTCAAAGTTCTGCAGGATTTGGTGGATCGGGGCAATACAGTACTCGTGATCGAACATAATTTGGACGTCATTCAAGCCGCCGATTGGATCATCGATATCGGTCCCGAAGGTGGCGAAGATGGCGGCGAAATCGTTTTCGAAGGGACACCCGAGCAGCTTGCCGCGTGTGGTCAGTCGCATACCGGTCGATCACTCTCGCGCCACCTTTCGTTGCCGCGCGTGCTGGCAAACCAATCCACATCAGCGAGTAAGAAAAAGCTTGCTCCCAAATCGACGCGACTGGCTTCCACGTTGCACATCGAAGGTGCCTCTCAGCACAACTTGCGAGACGTTGCGCTTGATATTCCCCATCGGGCGATGACAGTCTTCTCCGGTCCAAGCGGTAGTGGCAAGAGCTCGCTGGCGATGGATACCATATATGCCGAAGGGCAACGTCGTTATGTCGAGAGCCTTTCTTCGTACGCTCGGCAGTTTGTTGGTCAAATGCCCAAGCCTTCCGTCGATCGCATTTCGGGACTTGCGCCCGCGATTGCCATCGAACAAAAGACGGTCGGACATAATCCGCGGAGCACCGTAGGCACGGTCACAGAGATTTATGATTATTTGCGTGTATTGATGGCTCGGTTGGGTACGCCGCACTGTCCCGACTGCGATATTCCTGTATCAACGCAAACCGCTGACCAAATCACCGAGACGCTCTTCAAATGCCCGGACGGAACTCGG
>SYJV01000296.1 GCA_005798335.1 Planctomycetaceae bacterium
ATGGGAATTTACCAATACAAGCCCGAAGCGCAAGCGAGTGCGTCAAACCAGCACGGGTTAAAAGAGCACACGTCAATCCAGGCTCTCACTCGCTTGCGCTTCGGGCTTGTATTGGTAAATTCCCATCTGCCGCTCGCCTTAATTCTATGTGTAGCGGAAGCCGTCAAGGCTTTCTTGCCGCGCGGATTGACACCGCGATGTCGAACGCGCTTCATCGAAATTATTGACGAGTTCCGCTCCTAGGCTGACTTTTGCATGGTACCGGCGGCTTGATTGAGTTTGCTGTATAGCGTCTTGATATTAATACCTAGTTCGTCGGCGGCAGCTTGTTTGTTTCCGTTGTGTCGCGCGACGGCCTCTTGAATCGCAAATACTTCGACTTCTCGCAGAGATAAAGGCCCTAGCAGGCGGAGTTCTTTGCGCAATCTCCGATCGGTGAAGTGTCGCGGTAAGTGCTCGACGAGAATTGGAGTTTGGTCGCATAAGATTGTCGCATGTTCGACCACGTTTGCCAGTTCTCGCACATTTCCGGGCCAGACGTGGGTGGTTAGCATCTCCATGGTGCTGGGGTCGAAAATTTGTGCATCCGCCTGCGCATCCGGTCGAAACCTGCGAAATAGATGCAGAGCTAGTTTGGGAATGTCGCTGGCTCGATCGCGCAACGCCGGCACGTAAATCTCGAAAGTATTGATGCGGAACATCAAATCCTCACGGAATTTTCCTTCCTCAACCATCTGTTCAATGTTCCGATGAGTCGCGCAAACGACGCGAACGTCCACTTGGAAAGGATCGTTGTCCCCGACGCGGCGAATTTCACCACTCTCGAGCACGCGCAGTAATTTGGCTTGCATGGCCAGTGGCAGCTCGCCAATCTCGTCCAGGAAGATCGTGCCTCCGCTGGCAACTTCGAACAAGCCTTGGCGTTGCGAGTCAGCTCCTGTAAACGCACCTTTGCGATGACCGAATAGTTCGCTTTCGATCAAATTCTCAGGCAATGCGCCACAGTTAATGGCCACGAAAGGGCACGTTTTCCGAAGGCTCTGATCGTGCACCGATCGCGCCACCAGTTCTTTGCCGCAACCGGTTTCGCCACGAATGAGTACTGTTGATTGTGTCGGTGCGACTCGTGCGACTAACTCTCGCACACGTTGAATGGATGCATGCTCACCGACCAACTGAGCGCCCCCAGATTGTCGCTCCAATTGGTGCCTCACGGCGTGATATCTTTTCACCATCTCGCGTCGCAGCGAGATGCGGCCAAGCAGTTCTTGCAACATCGATAATCGGCACGGTTTGGTCAGATAATCGCACGCTCCATAGCGCATCGCGGCGACAGCGCTTTCGAGCGACTCCTTGCCGGTCAGCACGATCGACTCGGTATCGGGCGAGATATCCTTGGCGCGACGAATGACATCGATCCCGCTCATGCCTGGCATGTCTAGGTCGACGATCATACAATCGATCGAACTTTGACTCAGTTCGCGTACCGCAGCAGAACCATCAGGGCAGACGACGACCCGATGGCCCATCCGTGGCAATTCGATGCTCATCAGATCTTGCAGTGGTTCTTCGTCATCGGCGAAGAGTATGGTGAGCCCTTTAGGCAGCTTTGTGGATGAACTCATGCGCTTGGTCGCTGTCTCCGTCCAGAGGAAATGTTACTTCAAAACGCGAACCTTTACCGGGTCCTGCGCTGTGGGGAACGATTGCGCCGCCATGGTCTTGAACAATGCGGTAGCTGATCGACAGCCCCAATCCGGTTCCGCGTCCATCGCGGCGGCGTGTGAAAAACGGTTCAAACAAGTGGCGGAGCACCTCCTCAGACATGCCACAGCCATCATCCTCGATGAGTAATTGTAGTGTTTGCCCCAGTGAAGAAAGTCGCACTCGTACGCAGCCTCCGTCGTTCATCGAATCCAGTGCATTGGTCAGCAGATTCAAGACAACTTGTTTGAATTCCGTTGGGCTGACGCTAGCGATTAACTCCGGTCGCGACGAAAAGTCGATGCGTTTGTTGCGGTATTGCCCGAGGTGTTGAACCAAGGCAATAACATCGTCAATCAACTCCGTAACGTCAGTTGGCTGTTTGCGTTGGGAATCATTCAGTCGCGAAAAGTCGAGCAACTTCTCGGTAATCCCTTTGCAGCGAAAAGCTTCGTCCTGAATCCGTTTGAGATATTTGCGAAGCACGTCGATTTCGTTCGCAGAGTCTGGCGTAGGCGACGGTTGGGCATAGCTGTGCAGTATCTCGTGTAACCGGCTCTCGAGTGCTTCGGCGCTCCAGGCAATTGAGGCCAGCGGATTATTGATCTCATGAGCGACGCCGGCAGCCAAAAAGCCGACACTGGCGAGTTGCTCGCTGCGCACGACTTCGCGCGTACGTTGTTGCACTTTCTCATTCAGGTTATTGCGAATCTCCAAGAATCGCGCGGTCATGCTGTTCAAGACACTGGCCAGTTCCGAAATCTCGTCGTTACCATCCAAATCGATACGATGTTCGAAATCGCCTCGGGCAATCGTGCGTCCGCCGTTGAGTAACACTCGGAATGGCTGCACGATCGACGAGCGAAAGAATACGTAAGCCACAACGACAATTGCTAGTGAGGCAATCGAAGTGAGCCAAATGAAAACCAACCAAGTTCGGTATCGCAAGCGTACTTCGTCGCGAAAACCAGCCATGCGCGCCTGCAGAAATTTTGGCAGGCCATTCACATTCGTCGCCAGTTCCTCCAGATCTTGCTTGACCAGGGATACCGACGCGCGATCTATTTCCCAGCGGACCGCCCGAGTCGCGTCCCGAACGTGGTCTAATTTGGCGTAGATTCGCTTGACGGTTTGAATTTCATCGGTTCGATTCGACAGAGGGAGCCCGTTCTCGATTTCGCCACGAAGCTGTATCTCATAGCTTTTTAGATGGTCGTTGACCTCGTCCAATTGAGTTTGAAAAGTATCGCGGTTCAGTTGCGTTATGCTCTGACTGAACGAATTGTCTTGGCCGATACCAAATTGGCTTTGCAACTTGTCGCGCGACAGTTCATAACCGACACGCAAGTCTTGTACTGCTTGCTGTAGCTTCGAAGTGATGGGCAGTTCCTCAGCACGCTGCTCGATGATCTGCGTAAGCTGGCGATAAGCATAAACACCGCGCAGGCTGCACCACACCAGCAGCGCGAGCGTGGCTGCTAACATAATCGTGCCACAGAGTATCTTCTTGCGTATCGGCATCCGAGCAAACAACGCAAACTTCCTTGTCCAGTGTGGAATCCAACGCGGAGAATCGTCCGCAATCACCGGGCCTGGAGTAGAGTCTATTCAATTCGGTTCCCAGGCGACAAGGCGAATTGCAAACGCACTAAAACACAAAGCATGGCGACATAAGTTATGCAGCAGCGAAGGAGCTAAGGCGAGCGGCAGATAGTTTCTTACCAATACAAGCCCGAAGCGCAAGCGAGTGTATGCCAGGATTGACGCACCCGCTTGCGCATCGGGCTTGCATTCGCTTAGGCCTTGGTAAATTCCCATCTGCCGCTCGCCTAACCTAATTGCGGTGTATTTTCCGCAACCACCAAGCACCAATTGCCAGCAATACAATATTTCCCAGCCAAACGCTACAGGGAGGCCAACTGCCGTCTTTGGCTCGATCTGCACCCAACATCATGAACGGATAGAAAATTAGTATCGTGGGTAAGAAACACATGCCGAAGCACGTTGAGTAATCGGCGGTGCGCATCCAAATCGCTAGCGGTACTCCAACCCAGACAAAGAAAAAGCAACTAAATCCGGAGGCCCAGCGGCGCCATGGTTCGGTGTTCAGCTTATACATGCGTTCGTTGCCATTGGCTAGCTCAGCAATAGATTGATGTGTTGTTGAATCATCCAGCCAATCGTACCTACCAGCAGTGAGCGCCATGGCGGTACGAGCCGCTAGCAGTTCTTTAGCCTTGCGCAGTGAGTCCTGCTGCTTACTTGATTCAGGGCCAATATTCCGCAAGGCAATTTGCTGGGGACGCAGTCGCGCACCTGCACTGTTGAACCCGTTTCCTAGAGGAATCTCCTGCTTTAATTCGCCCGGATGATGCAACATCACGCGACTCCCTTGCACGATATCACAATCGATTAAGGAGGCGACCAACGTGACTGTGGCCGCATCGAACTTCAACGAGCCCGAGCGCGCCGTAATGGTCATGGGTGGCGAAAACGAATTCACCGTAATTTCCGGCGATATAAGTTCTCGGCCATCCGGTCCGATACCGTCAACGACGATGGAAAAAGCATTGGGATAACTGTACGTGCCTTCAGTAGAAAGATAGCGGTAGGTGATCTCCTCGATGGAATTCAAGACGACTTTCTCAATCCCCTGCTCGCCCCAAGAAACGGCAAGGTCGTTTAACCACACTGCCACTGGGCTGATGAGAAAGCCCAGGACCAGCGTTGGCGAGATCACCTTGATCGGCGCGATTCCCGATGCCGTCAGCGCCATAACTTCATTATCAGCACTGATTCGTCCGTACACACTGCACACGGCAAACAATATTGTCGCGGGAAGGGCATATTGCAAGGCAATTGGTAGCGCAAAGGGGAGCAGTTGGTAAATCGCGAACAACCCCAGCCCTTGATCCAGGAGTTCATTTACGACGACAAGCAGCAAACTCGCGCTCGTAAAGGCAATCAGCGCAACCACAAAGACCTTAAGCACTTCCCACATGATGTATATCGAAAATCTCTTCATCATGTCGCGGAGTTTAACCGGACAAGCGTCTGTTGAGAATGTCGATTTGTGGTAACTTGGCCACGCTAGCAATTAGTCCCGTAGGGGGCAGCTTGCGGTAGAACGTTCACAGATCGACGGCTGAATCGCTCGCATTTCCATTGCGTTGGTCGCGAATTTGGCTCATCAGCTCGATGATAGCTTCGGATTGATTGCGGATCGCTTTAACAAAATCGCCCGAGTCAGCCGCCCGCTTGGCGTCCTTGAATAAGCTCTCGATCGACTCCCATTGAATGCTCCATTTCCGATCCTCAGAAGCTTCACGCAACGATTGCATTGTCCCGGCTAGATGTTCAAAGAGCGCTAGGCTGGGAATTGCTTTGTATTGCCGGTAAGGTCCGCGGCCATAGCGCAGCGAAACCTCGTCGGAGGTCGGAGAGTCCCCACGCATCTGCAACAATCCGGTTACTAGCGCGATCACGCCCAATCCGCAAGCCACAGTTGCCAAAGCCCAGGCTTGGCTCATCGCAAGTACTGCCCCAGCCAGCAAACACACCGCGCATACCACGCCGAACACAGGTGAAAAAGTGGCGTTTTTCTTTTCAGCGCGCCGCGGCATAATCGAGCCGGCTTTTTGGTTGGCGATGGACTTGTCTTTCACTTCAACCACAATTGCGGTAATGTTGTCTGGTCCGCCTCGTAAATTCGATAGGTCGACAAACAATTGCGCGGCGTGTTTGGCCGATATCGATTTCAATAGCGCGCCAATTTCTTCGTCGGTAATCTGTCCGCTCAACCCGTCCGAACAAAGCAAGAATCGGTCGCCTACTTCGACTGGAAACGGGCCTTCCAGATCAACTTGTACCGTAGCATTCGGTCCCAAAGATCGAGTAATTACGTTTTTGGGAATGACTCCACTGCGCGCGGTTTCTTCCGAGACTTCGCCGGCCACTTGCATTTCCCAAACCAGCGAATGATCAAACGTCAGTTGATAAAGTTTATCACCGTGAAGCTGATATACTCGACTATCGCCGACGTGCGCTACGACGGCTCCCTCGGGCAGCAGAACCAGTAGGCTGGTCGTAGTGCCCATATTGCGAAATTCAATATTCGCTTGACCGCGCCGAAAAATCTCCGCATTGGATTCCGTTACTGCCCGCCGAATCGCATCGGCAGGCAACATCCCCAGCAATTTGCGGTAGTGATGTGGGATCAGCTCCACAGCCAAACGCGATGCCAGCTCACCAGCGGCGTGTGCCCCCATACCATCGGCCACAACAAACAGATGCCCCTGTCTTTCCCACGCTTCCTTACTGGCAGCCGGTACAACTACGGCAGCATCCTGATTGACGCTGCGACGCATGCCGACATCGGACGTCACCGCATATTCAACGGTGGTTTCCCAACTAGGCGTATTGGATTGGGGAGTAGGAGACGTCGACAAGTTGATCAATTCTCGTTAAAGATGCCAACCATCCCGCGCTGAACCGGCGGCATACAAATGCAGTAATCAATCTGCTGTTGGCAAAACTGGAATCCGGCAGCTTGCCACACAACAAACAATTTCCAATCTACCTCTACCGAACCGTATTGTAGTTATTTTCGTGGTCTACGAGTAGCCGCACGAACCACCCTTCAAGCAATTCCAGTCTATCACATTTTGGAACAGCTATCGACCGTTGATAGAGTTGCACAAATTCGCTAGTGCCTGCTGGAACAGGAACCGTTGTCGAGTGCTATTTTTTCTCGGCATCTCGCAAGGCGGCTTGCGCTGCTGCCAGGCGTGCAATTGGAACACGGAAGGGCGAGCAACTAACGTAATTCAAACCAATGGAATTACAAAACGCTACGGACGACGGATCGCCGCCGTGCTCTCCACAGATACCAATCTTTAGTTCGGGTCGCGTGGAGCGACCTTTGTCAACTCCAATCTTCATCAATTGCCCAACGCCACTGGCGTCGATCGACGCGAACGGATTCGCCTTGACAATCTCCAGGTTTTGGTACTCCGGCAGGAACGATCCTGAATCATCACGGCTCATGCCCAGACACGTCTGAGTGAGGTCGTTTGTGCCGAAAGAGAAGAACTCAGCCGACTGAGCGATTTCATCGGCCGTTAGCGCGCCTCGAGGAACTTCGATCATCGTGCCCACCGAGTAAGCAAAAGTGCGGACCGACTCGGCAGCGCATGAATTGGTGCGGCAGCGCATCCGCTCCGCACTGCTGGATCCCGCTCTGTAGTAATGCATAGCGTGCGGCCGTCCAATTGGCAGTTTGAAAATC
>SYJV01000297.1 GCA_005798335.1 Planctomycetaceae bacterium
ATTAAAGTCAGCGCACTTAACAGCAATGTCACCCACGCGCTTAGTTTCACGACATCAGGTTTGCCACTGACATACGCCTCATGAATATCACAGACGTACAGTGCTGTCGCCGAATTCAGCAGGCTGGATAGTGATGTAACACGCGGCCCGTAGAGCCCTGAACCGGACCATTGCGTAAGAATCGAGTCCAACATCGCTAGGTTGTTGTCGTAGTTGGTTCTGCCCGCGATGAGGATATCTTCGCCGTTTTTACCATCGAGATCATCGCCCCCAAGGCCACCGATCATAACGTTGCGACCGTCACCTCCTTGCAGGTCGTCATCGCCATCGCCACCGGAGATCACCGAGACGCCGCCACCGGCTCGAATGTGATCCTTACCCAGTCCACCAAACAAGAATGCTCGCTGCATGACGTCGTCGTGCATCTGAATTTGATCGTCGTCGCCGTATCCGTAAACGTAGACCGTCGTAATACCACTGAACTGTCCGTCGAAGTCGAAAGTCTGGCTGCGAATGGCAAGGTCTAGTTTGCCATCTTTGTTCTTGATTTGTACGTGATCTTTGTCGTTAGTCCCGGCAACGACCAAAGTCGCTCCGTAAACAACCACACTGCCTTGTGGGACAGCGGCGGGGTCGTAGACAACCACATTCAGGAATTGCGATTGACCTTGCCCACCATCATGATCGGATACTGTAACTGCAATCGTATAATTACCAGCCGTCGCGTAACTGTGCCTGCCCGTTACCGTACCCGAGCCACTCGACTCGACGACGGTGCCGCTCGATGAATTGCTATCGCCCCAGTTCCAAGCCGCAGTGTGTAGGTCGAGCACGCCGAGATCGGTAAAACTCGCAGAAGTATGGACCGGCGTGCCCACCAAAACGAGACTGACAGGCAGCGTAATTGCACCGACAATTGGCGGCGCGTTCAACACTGTGAGCGTTGTCGTCGCGATATGCGACAGCGATCCCGAGTCGGTGACGCGCAGTGCGATTACGCGTGACGCAAAATTGTCTTGGAAACTGACGGTCGGTGTGACACCCGTGACGTTGACGTCTAAAGCGATTCCGTTGTAATCGAGATCCCATTCGTAAGTTAACGACGTTCCATCTTCAGGGTCGAAACTGCCGCTGCCATCTAGCATCAGATTCGTTCCTTCAACGACTGAGTATGGACCACCAGCAACGGCTGTTGGAGACTGGTTAGATATCGTCTGAAGTGCCGCCGAAAACTCTGATGTATTGCCAAATGAATCGGTGGCGGTTGCGGTAATGTAGGCGTCAAATGGACTCGTTCCCAAGGGGACTACAAGGGTATTCGTGTCAAAGCTGGCTTCGCCGATTCCATTAGTGGTAACCGACGTTGACCCTAGAAAGTTGCGTCCCTCTCCATCGTTCGCTGAATACGGAATTGGGTTGGCGTAAAAATCAATTGTATAAGTGGCATTGATATCGCTTGAAATCGAACCAATCACTCGTGTATTCGCGCCCGATTGGGCGAACGTAAGCACAGGATAGTTCTGAAAATTATTGGGCCCCGAATCTGCGTCGTCATCGACGTCTGGGTCATTGCTTGTTGGACCGTTTCCTCCTAAATCAATGCCTAGACCACCGTTGCTGTGAATGGAGTTACCTTGAATGCTGTTGCCAACCGAGCCAATTCCGATAACCTCAACTCCAGCGTTGGTTGTTAGGGCAATGACATTTGCATCTGCTGGTGCCGATCCGCCAATTCGATTATTACTTCCTTCGATCTGGATTCCATACAGATTGTGGTTCTGAATGACGTTTCCGGTTACTACATTGTTGTTTCCAGTGAGCAAAAGCCCCAGAGAGTTGTTCGCGAGCGTATTGCTTCTAATCTGATTGTTGTCGCCGTCGGCATAGATGGCGCGATAAAAGTTGAAGATAGTATTCTCGGACACGATGTTGTTGTCGGAATTACCTGGGGCGAGTGCTCCAAGCACTACTCCGTGAAAACCTTCATTGCCGAAAATAGTATTGCGCTCCACGCGATTCGAATCTGCTCCTTCAAAAATCGCGACGGCATCATTTAGGTTGCCGATGCCGGAATCGAAGTTCGGGTTCGTTCCGATGAAGTTTCCCTTAACTAAGTTATTTTGGGCGTTTCCGCCGCGGATGACCACACCAAAGTGCGAGTTGGCTGCGATGACATTTGCCTCGACCGAGTCATTGACACCGTCACCGTTGGTGCCGATTAGATTGAAGCTCGGTCCATAATCCATGTAAACACCATCGTAATTTCCAAGAGGCATGGCGCCCGCAACATCAGTACCGATGTAGTTGCCCGCGACAACGTTGTGTCTGCTGTCACCCTGGATATTCACTCCTAAATATGTGTTACCCGAGATTATGTTCCGCTCGAACACATCGCTCATGCCATCTGCGTTTGTGCCAACGCGGTTATTCGATGCACTAATGCGTAGGCCCCAAATTCCATTGCCAATCGCGGCGGTTCCGGTCGCGTTGGTGCCCACAAAATTGCCCGCGATGATCGTAGAGTCGGCCCAAACCGCGATTCCGTGCTGCGAGTTTCCGGAAATGACGTTTTGTTCCAAGTCGTCCGACAATCCGTCACCGTTGGTTCCCACGGTATTGTTGACACTCATCACTAAAACACCGCTCCCGTTCGGAATGGCTATTTCTCCGTCGTCGTCGGTACCAATGAAGTTGCCAGCGACGCGTGAATGAGCAGATAACAGGAATATCCCTGATTCCGATGCAGCGGAGATGACGTTTCCTTCGACCGCATCGCCAAAGCCATCGCCGTTAGTTCCGATCACATTGCCGCTGCCTGCTCGAATATCGATCCCCCGTTGGTGATTGGCGAGCGCGAACTCGCCAGTTACATCAGTTCCAATCAAATTTCCCGCAATTACGTTATCCGAACTGTCCTGCAAAGACATCGCTGCGAAATTGCTTCCTCTTCCTAGGGCACCAGTTATTAGGTTCCGTTCGCGAAGATCGTTGACACCATCCCCGTTTGTTCCAATGCGATTGCCATCGCTTGAAAGAATGAAGACCCCGGCGTTATTAGGCTCCAGCACAGTGCCGTGTCTATTTGTACCTAAGTAACACCCTTCAACGACACTGTTGTTCGTGCCCGAAGTTATGAAGATTCCAGCAAAAAAGAAATCGTTAATTACTAGTCCTCGGATCGACGTCTGGGATGCGGAAACTATTAATCCTGTTGAAGCTCCTGCCCCCGAGCCATCAAGTTCAATCAATGGCGAATCGACGAAACCGGGTTGCGTCCAACCGTCGATTATTAGAGATTCGGTGATCACCGGCAGCTCGCTCAGTACGTTGATTGTCGCTGCTCCTGACCCAATTTGAAACTCGATTACATCCTGGCCCGGCATCGTGTTGGCCACTTGGATGGAGTCGCGCAGCGATCCTGGTCCAGCGTCATTAACGTTCGTGACGGTCAACGTGGCCAGAAGCTTGCGATCCTCGAGCCCCTCCAATAATAGTCTTCTTTGCAATCGAACTCGACTCCGCTTGGCACAGTGCGCTTTCGTGTGTGCTCTATTGTTAGCTTTCTTTGGTAATGCGGATGTCGATTCAAAGGAGTTTAGTTCCATTGGATTTTTGAATCTGGATGGAAAGAATCGCGCGAACATGTCAGAACCTTTCTGCGAAGTAGGACCGAAGAAGAGCCGATCAGAGACTGCTAGATGAATCGAAAAGCAGCTCAAGTCGACCGCGTGAAACCGAGCGGCTACTCGCTCAATCTTCTATTCCGCGTTGGCGATCTCGGATTGACAGGCAGAATGCAAAAATTGCGATAAAACTTCCAATGATAGTTTTCGTCAAAGAAATTTCGTATTATGCGAACGTAAGTTGGCTACTGCGGAACAGAGTAATAGGAGTAAAACTATCGTGTCCACGCCTGAACTTAAACAATGCGACGAAACGGAAAGGTTGGTTGAGTTGGCGGATCGTGGAGATGCGAGCGCGATCGATCGCTTGTTTGAGATTCATCGCGCTTACCTTCGCCGAGTTATTGGTCTCCGGCTGGAAGATGGTCTGCGCGGTCGTGTGGATCCGTCGGATGTCATTCAGGAAACGCAGTTAGAGGCGGCTCGACGACTGCGCGAGTATCTGGCAAATCGAACGGTACCGTTTCGGATCTGGCTTCGTCGGACCGCGATCGAACAAATGATCACCATGCGGCGTCGACATATCTTGGCGGAGAAGCGATCTGTCTTGCGAGAAGTTGCGATGCCGGATCAATCCTCCGTTGTTCTTGCCCGAAAGCTCTCTCAGGTTCGGCCAAGCGAGAGGTTGCGGAAAGAGGAATTGGCCCAACAAGTGCGGACCACGCTGGGAACCATGAGCGAATTAGACCGTGAAATTCTGGTGCTCAGGCACATTGAAGAGCTAACGAACCAGGAGATAGCCGCCCTCCTACAAATCGATGCGGCGACCGCCAGCCAACGCTACGGCCGCGCGCTCAAGCGGTTTCGCGATAAGTTAGTTGCTCTAGGACTTTCGGCAAGCCAATGAGTTCAACGATCTGCTAGACTCGGGAAATACACACTCGAAGCACAGGAGCGCAAGCGAACTCACTCCTCACCGTCCAGTTGCTCGCGCCGTGTTATTCAAAATTGTGAGTCCAGAATTCCAAGCACGGCGGGGAGGCACTGTCGGGAGGGATAGGAATTGGTGTGCACTGGTGCCAGTGCTCATCGGAGGGAAAGATTGTGAATGGGAGTTGTTTTCCAACGATGTTGACATTGGAAGCAAAGTGAACGAAGTGATAATGGTCGAATTGGCAACAAACCTTCAACGAGTAGGCCAAACTCGACAAAGTGCAACCTAGGAGAGCCTAGCACGCCTGCTCACTCGGTAGCTGTCAATTGTCGCCGTCTCGGGTATTATCGTAGCCTGCCAACCAATTCTGTCCGGTCCGATGCTGAAGTAACGACCGGTTGGGAGATACTTCTGGTTCCTAGCAGCAGAAAGGATAGGAATTTGCCATGACCGTTACAGTACCAGCGCAGCTCGAACGGGCAATGCGGCAGATGGCAGATGAACGTCAGGTTACAGTGGATCAATTAGTGAATGAGGCGCTTCAGTGGTATCTGCGGATGGATAAGGAGCTGCAGGATGAACTCGCGGCGTGGCAGGATATACGCGACGAGGCTGCAGAAGTCGTAGAAGGAAACTTGCAGTGAATCATGGGGATGTGTTTTGGGTGAACCTACCCGATGTCGGTGGGAGGGAACAGCGCGGGCGACGTCCGGCAATTGTGTGGCAAGACACACACATCTTTAACTCACTCCCCACGGTCCTAACAATTCCACTTACATCGCGGTTGACGGCGCTACGGTTCCCAGCCACGGTTCAAATCACCCAACTGCAACAAATGGGCTGACGATCGCGTCGGTCGCTATGATTTTCCAACTCGGCGCTTGCGACGTGCAGCGATTCGGCCAACAACTTGGGAGATTGGACGATGAAGACCTCCGAACAATCCAGCAGATAGCTAAGCAATTGCAGAAGTTGTTGTGAGACCGCACCAAGTCAACTTTCGACTCACTGCAACTTGCCAAGAGTGAAATTTGGACGTCAACGATTGGCTGATGGATGAGCGACCGTTCGATTCTTTCGCGAGGCAATTGTCTCTGTGACCATATTTATCTCTGCTGTGTCCAACGAGTTTCATTACAAAGATCGAAAGCACCCTCAGTCCTTCGTGTCGTACCGCGATGTGTTAACACGTTCGTTGCGAGTATTGGTCCGCGATTGCACTGTCATCGTGCAAGAAGAATTGGTTCAAGGGATGGGCGAGGTGCAGACTGAATGAAACGTGATTTTATAAATCGTCGATCTGGCTTTACGCTAGTCGAACTGTTTGACTGACTTCGATTCGAACGTCAAATACGTTTATCCTCGAGGTTCGTTCGCGACCGCTAATCTCAATCCGCATCGACGCAGACAGAAAGCTCCGAGCAGTACCGTTCCCGAGAATGCTGACCCCGCCACAGTGCCAGCCGCTAGCGAACTTAGCAAAATAATCCACAATCGCGAAGTTCCGATTTCGCCTATCAAGGAAATCGACATCATTGCGGCCGACAGGAATGTACTGGCCAAGAACAGTAGAATGCCGCGAGTCCGCGCCAACGGCCGTTTGCAGCCAAGCACAAGATGCAGCCATTCGATAACAATCCAACCGGCGAACAGGCTCGGTACAGCCAGAATCGCCATGATCAATTCTAATCCCATCGTCGCATTTACAGGATCGTACCAAGTTCGACTCGCCCCCAGAGCAAAAGCCACTATGAATGTCAGTTCCATCATCGCGCCTAGGGAAAATGTATTAGTATTGCTTGTCGATTCGCTCGCCCAATACAATCGTCGACGGCTTACGATTTGAGTCACAATCTCCATCGTCATGACTCCGACTATGACCGGAGCAGCGATGCAAGCGGTGATGTAATAGTAGGAGTAGCACGTCAAAAGAAATTGAATCCAGCCATAGAACCGTCCCTGCAAGAAAACAGTCAGAGCGGACCCAGGGATGAAAAGGCAAAAGACCATCGCCAGCAAAAGAGCAAACCTCACCACCAAGCGAGCCGGCAGCAAGATCGGCAAAGAAATCAACAAGCACAGCGACGCGATAGCGGGTGAAAACAAGGTCATCCAGAGAGCATAAGCGGTGATGGGATGAAAAGTCGGCCGGATGTCACTCAACTCTTCGAATGCCGGCAGCGTTACCGTCCAGATCGCGAGCGTAAACAGGCTAACACAGGCGAACCCGGCTAGCTTCCTGCGGCGGGCAAATGTGGCTTGTTCCATTTGAAAGCAACCATCGACTGTAATTCCTCTCAACAGACTCCCATGCAGCCGCCAACGTGACCTGCGTCACGAATTCACGCCCTCAAAGCGATCCCCCTCCCAAACAGACATTCTCTAGAGCTTACTTCCCGTTTTTGGCGATGCAGTACAGCTTGGTGCGGGTTCGGAGGAAAATGTTTCCATCGACGATTGCGGGCGTCGCGGCGATGGCTTCTCCCATGTCGTTGTTGGCGAGCACTTTCTGTTCTGGGCCACTCTCGATCACGCTTACGACACCTGACTCCGAGACGACGTAGATCTTTCCATCTCCAAAGACAGGGGCTGACAAATAGGATCCCTCGGCGCCCACGCGTCGACGCTGCCAAATCGACTGGCCATCCTTAATGTCGAATGCCGACGTGATGCCGCCTTGTTTGATGATAAACATGCGACCGTCGGCCACCAGTGGGGAGACGATGTGGGAAGGAGAATTCGTTTTGTGTAACCAGAGCACATGCGTCTTGGAGACATCCCCTTGACCGCCGCCGCGAACGGCTTGGATCGATGCATCCTTTTGAAGTTCGCCCAGTTCCTCCGGGAGTTTATCAGCGTCGGTGTCGATCGTTTTGCCCAGCCTGGCTTGGACTTCACTAGCCAGCAGCCCTCCACGGTTTTTGGGATCGAGAAATGCGTTATCAATTTCATTTCCCTCGAGCACGCCGTCCTTGTTCTCGTCACCGCGATCGAATTTGGCCCAGAAGGCGTCGGGAATCGACTTGCCTGTATTCAATCGATACTTGTTGTTTGAGATTTCGTCGCGGGTGATCTTGCCATCGCCGTTGGCATCGGCAGTAACGCGCCATTGGTATGAGATACCAACACTCTCTACCGATACGTATATGATTCCATCGAAGGTAACCGGAGTTGTCTTGATGTTGCGGCAGAATACTTCGGACGCCCACTTTCGATCGCCAGTCTTGTAATCGTACCCAATCATCTTGCCCGTACCGGCGATGACCACTTCTGGTCCTTGCGGCGTTTGACAAATCACGGGGTGAGAATAACAGCAAGCCATATCCCCGCGATCGTCCTTCCAAAGAATCTCTCCTGTCTTTTTGTCCAGGCAGTACGCCGCCGGGAAGAGATCGTCGTCCTGGCAGAAGAACAACTTGTCGCCATGGATGACCGGGGACATACCGGGTCCCCAGTCAAATACAAAGTAAGGTTCGGGTATTTCCCGCCGCCAAACTGACTTGCCGGTCTTTGCGTCGAAGGCCATCATCCCCAGGCGAGCGTGATACACGTAGACCCGCTCTTCATCTGCGGCAGGCGTCGCGGAGGCATAACTATTGGACTCGTGAATCTTCGCCAGGGCTTCTCCTTCGATTGCGAACTCGCGTTCCCACTGTTTCTGACCAGTAGCCGCATCGAAGCAGAATACGACAAACTTATTACCAGGCTTCTCACCCAACATGGCTGTGGTGAACAGACGACCTGCCACAACGGTTGGAGAACAAATTCCATCTCCCACTTCCGCAGACCAGCGGACATTCTTTGTCTTTGAAAAATCAACAGGTAGCGGCGTCTTCGAAGTCGAGACGCCCGTGGAGTTGGGACCACGCCACTGAGGCCAGCTCTCCGCGCCTAAGGAGAATACCGAAAACACCGTCGAACTCAGCGTCCACATTGCCAGCAAAACAGTGAGCCCATGCCTATTAATCGAAGCCTGAAACATGATAGCGACCCCTTGTGAAGACATCTTTTCGAAACGGAGCCCGTGAGTCCGCTTCACAACCAAGTAACAAATTGACTCTAACGTTTTTCAGCCTACTTTGCGCACCGCTACGGCTTCGACCTCGTACTTGAGACTTGGCGGCAGGCAGTTGGTGATGGTGGTGCGGGCCGGTGAGGGCTGTGGGAAGTACTCGCGGTAGAGCTGATTATACAGGGGCAAGTCGGCTTCATCGCGAACGTAATTGCGAGTCTGCACGACATGCGCCAGGTCGCTGCCGGCGGCTAGTAGCACTTTGCGCACGTTTTCGACGCTGCGCCGGAACTCACCTTCGAAAGTGTCGCTAATGATCTTACCCTGTTGATCCACTGAGGCTTGGCCCGAGACAAAGATAAGATCTCCGACGACCACACAGGGGCTGAAGGGAAGATGCGACGTCGGCGTGTCAGGCAACTCCGGATAAGAGACACTTGGATGGTTCATAGTAGAGTGGGTGTTGGGGAAATGCGGTGGTAGAAACCTTGGAGGGTAATGGATAGCCTACCAAGGATTAGCGAGGTTTGCACCCCTGCTAGTTGTCGCTGGCACTCCAAAGGGAATGCTACCAACAGCTTGCCTCGGCTGCTCTAATTTGGTATCGGAGTTTCTCGCCCAAGGTGCCAACTCGCAAATCACCGATCGATATGGTAACACGCCATTGTACCAGGCTGCGACCAGCGGCAGTGTCGATGCTTGCCGAGTTGGCTTAAAAGGGGACGGGGGTAATATGCGTCACTTTTTGCTCATTTGTAGCTTTTTCGGGCGGCCAATTGGACGGAGAGTATGCCAGACGCCGTGTTGTTCTGCAACCTTTTCTGTCCATCTCGCATCACCATACGGCCACCCTCGATTGACGCAAGTCCGCAATGCTTCCAACTCTCTTTCGTTCAGTGGTGCGTTGACTCGATCGAACCATCCGGGAAGCCTTGGCAATGGCCAACCTGTCAGGAGCGTGGGAAGGGGTTCGGTCGATTGATTCCATCGGTAAAGCGAACCGTAGGGCCAAAGTTCAGCTTTGGAAACTAGGTTTGCTCGAAGC
>SYJV01000298.1 GCA_005798335.1 Planctomycetaceae bacterium
ACTTGGCCACCGGCACCGGGAGGGCGTGGCGGGCGAGGCTCCCGCCGAGCCAATTCCCATTGGTTTTGTCTCCCAAAAAAGCCAAACTGGCTCGGCGGGAGCCTCGCCCTCCCGGTGCCGGTGACCAAGTTATTATCGACGCCGCAAAGTAGACCGCTCCGGTAAATGCTTAATTGTTGCTGGGAGTCGCGACGCGAACTGGGCGACCAGGTCTTGCATCTGCGATCAGGACGCTGTCGCGGACGACGAAAGTTCCGTTTACGATCACGTGCTGGATTCCTGCTGACGGAGTGGTCGGTGCCTCAAACGTGGCGCGATCGAGCACAGTGGCAGGATGGAAAATCGTCAAGTCCGCATCCGCACCGATCGCGATGCGGCCCTTCATTTTCATGGCGGGAACGTGCCGCTCAAGGCGGCGAGCTGGCAAAATCGTCATTTTCGCCAGCGCTTCCATCAACGAAATCAGCTTTTCATCGCGCGCGTAATGTCCCAGTACCCTCGCGAACGTGCCAGCACCTCTCGGATGCCCTTTACCAGCTACAAACGGAACTCCATCGCTGGCGATGATGACGCCGGGATGAGCAATAGCGCGGCGGATATTGTCCTCTCGCATCATATGAATAATGACCCAACCTCCTTGCTTGCGGTATCGATCAAATGACTCACTAGTGAGCCGTTCACCGGTTGCCGACCAGACTAGATCCGAATAATCAATGCGAAGATTTCTTTGCCAACCGGGATTGAAAAGTGCTGACTCGAGCAACGAAGAAGCCGCCGTATACGGATAGACCTCCGTTGTCAAATCCATGCCTTCAGCTCGCCTAGCGTCAATTAACTTCAGCACCGACGGAAGATCGTCGATGCTACTGCTTCCAATGTGAACTATGTGAAGCGAAGCACCAGTGGCCTGCGCGGCGGTGATTGCTTCGCGAATTGCCCCGATACCAAAAGCGCGCGTGTGAACAAAAGCAGGTACTTTTCGTTCAGCCGCAACGCGGAATAATTTCTCGATCTCAGTTGGGTCGGCTGCCGGAGTATAGTTGATTCCAAATCCGACTCCCAACGCTCCTTCATCTAGCCCACGCTGAATTGCTGCTCTTAAAAACTCAATTTCAGGTTCTGTTGCGGCGCGATTCGCGCCCGCGGGTGACGGTCCTAGCCTGGCAACCTGCTGGCTGTTTACTGGCCAGTGGCCAATCTCCAGACCTGGATGCATGGCGGAAAATCTCGCTGAGATATGACTGACCACCGCGCCATAATTGATCGGCGCGTTAGTAATCATTGAATCGTACCACGCGGCAACAGGATAGACTCCAACTTCCAAATCGAGGGCCGTGGTCACGCCGTCTCGCGATTGAATCTGCATATCGCTAGTAGTTTGACCGTGTGCGTGAATATCGATAAAACCTGGTGCGACAACATGCTCCGACACGTCTAGCACTCTATTGCCAGAAAGCACCTCGTTCGTGATCGCCGCAATTTTTCCGGCGCGAATGCCAATGTTCCGAACCGCATCGCTACCTGATGCCGGGTCCATTACCCGCCCGCCAGTAAGAACCAGTTCGTATTCCTGCGCGCGCACAAGTCCAACGGTAAATGCGATCGTGATCGACATCGACAGTACGCAGCGTTGGTATTGCATGAATTCAATTTGATTAAAGAAGACCATTGGAAACGGCCAAAATTCGGTGGTCGATCTCAATCAACTATAAGCTCTCCGGGTACAAACGGACAGCTTCCGCCAGTCGAGTCGCCAATTCCGATCTCCCGCTCCCCGATATTCTCCGGAGTGATGTTCGGCGTCTATTGCCAATCATTCCGGCCGAGCGGGGCATGGCGAGCTTTCTTGCTCAGACGACACCTTCATTTGTTGGAAAAATTGACTTAGTTAGGCGAGCGGCAGAGTGATTCTCACCAATACAAGCCCGAAGCGCAAGCGAGTGGGTCAAACCAGCACGCGTTAAAAGAGCACACGTCATCCAGGCTCTCACTCCCGTGCGCTTCGGGCTTGTATTGGTAAATTCCCATCTGCTGCTCGCCTTAGGAAAATCTGAACCCACAACCTCGGTTTGAGTCAAGGAGAAAATTGATGGTTTTTTGGGCTCAACTGGCTTCCCTTCGTCAAATACGGCGTGTAGGATGTCCTACGTCCTATGTGTGGTTCATTTATTTTTGAGGTTTATGCATGCAGAGCGTTTCTTTGCGCCGCCGGTCGCTGGTTGACGAAGTGGTCGACAACTTGAGCCAGTTTATTGAACAGAGTGGACTGGACTTTGGTGAGCGTCTGCCAACCGAAGCGCAACTAGTGAAGCAATTGGGAGTTAGTCGCAATGCGCTCCGGGAAGCGGTTAGGCGATTAGAGACCGTGGGGTTAGTCCAGGTGCTGCATGGCCAAGGCATGTATGTTGGTGGACGCGATGGTCTGGCGGGCTGCACCAAGCTGTTTCGCAGCGCGATGAGCATGTCGGGGAGGAATCTTACTGAGGCAGCGGAATTGCGTTGCGTGCTGGAGCAGCATACCGTCCGGCGAGCTGCGGAGTTGGCAACTCCCGCGCAGATCGCGGAACTCCGCGTGGCTCTCGACCGCATGGGCCGCAACGATCAGTCCATTGAAGAAGCGGTTCGAGCGGACTTTGAATTTCATCGCAAGATTGCAGAAGTCACCGGCAATCAATTGATGCTTAGCCTAATGACGATTCTCGAAGAACTATTGTTGCTGGTGATGTCCATTGCGACAGAAAAGCCACGTGATTTTCGACAAAACCAGGAGCTACACATACCGATTTGGGAATCGCTTCGCGACGGTGATCCCGCCGCTGCCGAGCAGGCGATGCGAGAACATATGCGCATCTTCAATTTGCGAATTGCCTTAGCGACTGAAATGACCAAAGAATGACCGATTTAGATAACTAGATGGACAGCGCCACTTTCATTTGCAGTGGAAAGAACAAGTCGTTGCAGCGAAATCGTTTAACCCGCAGCCGCTAGGCGAGGATTGGGTTGATTTTTCGAACTTATTGCAATGCCAAGCTCAACCCAATCCTCGCCTAGCGGCTGTGGGTTAAACGACAAAATGGCTAGGGCG